>NZ_CP030040.1:3966432-3988268 GCF_003260995.1 Acetobacterium sp. KB-1 | reverse complement strand
CCAGGGTGGTAAAGGCCTGCGATGCCCACCCGATTAATGAGCAGGAGCTTCAGGCCATTGACGAATCAAAACTGCATCAGCATCTCTTTCCGGAAGAAACACAGATCCCAGTAATGACACTACCGGATTATGATTACATCCATAAGGAACTGCTGAAAAATGGGGTGACCTTAAAGCTGCTCTGGGAAGAATATCTTGACACGTGTCGGCATACCCAAAGACCGCCTTATATGTATTCTCAATTCTGCAAGCTTTATCAGGAGCATGTCAATCAGAACCGGCTCACCATGCATATCCACCATAAACCCGGGGATAAAATCATGGTTGACTGGGCGGGAACACCCCTGCCGCTTTATGATCAGGTCACGGGAACAAGCTGTAAAGTTTATCTCTTTGTGGCAACCCTGCCGTTTAGCATGTATTGCTATGCGAAAGCCTGTCTGACCATGAAGGAAGAAGACTGGATCAATGCCCATATCAGTATGTATGACTATTTTGGTGCATCGACCCGATTGCTCATTCCCGATAACCTGAAGGTAGGCATTCTGAGTCATAAGAAGCATGAAGATCCCGTCATCAATCGGGCCTATCAGGAACTGGCTGATCATTATCAGACCGGGTTGTTGCCGGCCCGGATCTTATCTCCCAAAGATAAAGCCGCGGTGGAAGGTTCGGTTGGTCTGCTGACGAATCATGTGATGGGAAAACTCCGCAACCGGCAATTTTTTAGTATCCATGAAATGAATCGAGCCATACTGAAAGAGCTGGAACGATTCAATCATGCCGATTTTCAGAAAAAGGATGGTTCCCGTTATTCAGTATTTCAACAAGAAGAATTACCCTTTATGCAGCCACTTCCGAAATTTCCCTTTGAGTTTGCCCAGTGGAAAACCGCCACGGTTCAGCTGAACTACCATGTTTCAATCGATCATCAATATTATTCGATCCCCTATGAATACGTCCGGAAAAAAGTGGATCTCCGCTATACCCGAAATATCATTGAAGTTTTCTATAAGGGAACCCGGCTTTGCAGCCATCGGCGGCTGTATGGCCGACGGGGTCAGTATTCAACCAATGTCGACCACATGCCGATCAACCATCAACTTTACAGTGAATGGGATTCGGCCCGATTTTTAAGATGGGCCGACGATATTGGCCCATCGACAAAAGCCGTGGTTCAAAAGATGTTCGACTCTTATCGGGTGGAGGAACAGGCCTACAAAGGCTGTTTGTCTCTCTTAAAACTGGCCGATCACTATTCAGCCGAGCGACTGGAAAGCGCTTGCGGGGCGGCACTAGAATACATTCCCAATCCCCGCTACAAAAATATTAAACTGATTCTGGAATCCGGACAGGATTCGGTCGCTAGAAACAAAAAACAACCGACATCACAATCATCTCCGGATGAGATCAACAAATATGCCTATGTCAGGGGACCGGCTTATTACGGGGGTGACAGCGATGAATAATGATACGTTGAAAAAGCTGAAAACCATGCGGTTGCCCGTTTTTGCCCAATGTTACCAGAACCAGCTTGAAGATGAAATGACCTATCTTTCCATGTCATTTCAGGAACGTCTGGCTCTGATGGTCGATGCGGAGTATGATTCCCGACACAACAACAATATCAAACGGCTCATCAAGGAAGCTAAATTTAATAATTCAGCAGCTTTTCTGGGAAATATCGAATATCTGCCGGATCGTCATTTGAATCGCGAACTGCTGGAAAGTCTGGCAAGCAACGAATACATTCGCCAGGGGCAAAACGTCATTCTGGTTGGCGCCACCGGTTGCGGCAAAACCTATATTTCCAATGCACTGGGGGTAAATGCCTGCCAATCCGGTTATAAAGCACGCTATATTCGCTTACCAGATCTCTTTTGTGCTTTCGAAGCTGCACGGATTCAAGGAAAATACCATCATCTGCTCAATCAATTCAGAAAATGTTCCCTGATGATCCTGGATGAGTTTCTGCTTGTTCCCACTACGGATACACAACAGCGTGATCTGCTGGAGCTGATGGAAATCCGTTGTGGCCTAGACGTCCACAATTTTCTGTTCTCAATTTACTGCCGAAGGTTGGCATGAACGCCTGGGCAGCGGGGCTCTGGCTGATTCAATCCTTGACCGCATTGTCCCATCAGCTTACACGATGATCATTGATGGTGATGTTTCGATGCGACGAAGAAAGCGCAACATAAAATAATTCAAGCAATAATGGGAGCCATTTAGGTACTGGCTCCCTCTTTCGGAGCAGTGGCTCCGTATAACGGATCATCTGGCTCTATTTCAGGAGATTGGGTGGCTCCGCCACCCCGTAATATCCACCCATACATTTCATCATATATCTTTTCAGCAGCATCATCAGTAGAAGCAATTGGTATAAGTAGTGCCCCTTTTTCTTTTGCCGCTTACAATGTAATTGCAGGTCGAAAGAGGAAGGATCTGTTCTTTATTAAATATTTCTATTGTAATGCATAATTCCTCATTGACAAGATGTGGCAACTTATGCCGAATTTTTTTCAAAAAATAAAAACGACCAGACATCACTATCTAATCGCTTAATTGTTTCTTTTTATTCATTTTTGGTGGAGGCGATCCGTACCGGTTCGAGGTGACAATTGAGATATCAGGCTACAGGCATCTAAATTAATAATTAAAATTTGACCTACTGATTACGAATCAGTAGGTAATTGGCTTATTATTGACATCAATCAATGATATGCGACGCCATTATGACACGTTTCACTTTTTTATTAATTAAAAATTTAAATCTCTATAAGTCTTTAAATGTGAACTTTGCATCTAGGTTACACTAAGTCATAAAAAACTGTGTGAGAAAGTCTCAAAACCCCAGTAAAATCAAGGAAATTCACTTGCAAAACGTAGAAAAAAGTAGTATAATTTTAGTGTAACAGTTACACTAAAGGAGGCTGCTCATGTACTACGATTACACAGTCAAAATCCCTTTGGTTAGGGGCAAGATAATCACCAAGAAAAAGGGCGATTCAACTTATGTCCTTTTTCAATACGGCCAACAATACAATGTCGAAAAGAAATATGCCATACCCCAACGTACCATCATCGGAAAGATTCATTCAGATAATCATGATGTCATGTATCCGAACGAGAAATTTCAAGATTACTTTCCGGAGGTTACCCTTCCAGAAGAACTGCCGGATTCTTATCGAAGCTGCGCTTTGAAGATTGGTTCATATGCGGTAATCCAAAAGGTTCTCCAAGAATATAAGTTAGAGAATCTTCTGAATACATGGTTTCCAAAAGACTGTGGATTACTACTCGATCTAATGGCATATCTGATTGTTGATGAAGAAAATGCAGGCCAGTACTATCCTGATTTTGCATTTAACCACCCACTGTTTTCGGAGGGAATGAGGATATACAGCGATTCAAAAGTAAGCCGGTTCCTTAAATCAGTTACTCGGGAACAGATTATTGGCTTCCTAAATGACTGGAACAAAAAACGTGATCATAAACAATGCATTTACATTTCGTATGATTCAACAAACAAGAACTGCCAAGCCGGTGATATTGATCTTATAGAATACGGCAAAGCGAAGGATGAAAAAGGACTTCCAGTGTTTAATCTTGCATTAGCATTTGATAAGACCAACCGAGTTCCGCTATTTTATGAGGAATATCCAGGTTCAATAACCGATGTTTCCCAGTTTGAGTATATGGTAGACAAGGTGAAAGAGTACAATTATAAATCGGTCGGTTTTATTCTGGACAGAGGATATTTCAGCAAAGCCAATATAAAATACATGGAAGATAATGGTTACTCCTTCATCATCATGGTTAAAGGCCGTAAAAATCTCGTATCTGAGCTGATAACAGCGAACCGAAATACATTTGAAACTGATCGTGAGTGTGCTATCCGTTCATACAGAGTTTATGGAAAAACAGTTTTAGCTAAGTTGTATGAGGACGATAATACTCTTAGATATTTCCATTTATACTTCAACCCTTCCAAACAGGCTGCTGAGAGAGAACAGCTGGAGCAACTGATTGAAAGACTTGGATTGTATTTGGAAAAACATATTGGAAAAGATATCACACTTGGGAACGTATATCACGAATATTTTGACCTTCGCTATAACAACAAGCATGCGCTTGTCTCGTATACAGAAAAAAAGGATGTCGTTCGGAAAAAGTTGGAGCAATGCGGTTATTTCTGCATTATCACCTCTACTGAAATGACTGTATCACAGGCACTTATCCATTACAAAGGTCGGGATATCTCTGAAAAACTATTCAGCACGGACAAATCGTTTATTGGGTCTAAAAGCAACCGGGTTCACACTTCCGAATCATTGTCTGCAAAGCTGTTTATCGAATTTATTGCACTGATTGTCCGTAACAGAATCTACAACCTCTTGAAGGAAACGATGCTTCGATTAGATACAAAACCGAATTATATGACGGTGCCTGCGGCGCTTCGCGAACTGGAAAAAATCGAAATGGTTAGACGGAGTAAAGACCATTATCGGCTTGATCACGCCGTAACCAAACGGCAGAAGGTTATTCTAAGTTCATTCGGCATGGACGAGAATAATATTCGTGATATTGCAAGCGGAATCGGCAATCTATTGTCGAAGAACCAGTCGCTGATGACAAATACAGATAGCCAGAATGAGGAGGAATACGACGATGGCGCGGACGAAATCGATAACTTCGATTGAAACTGAAATTACAAGAATAAATAGTGAGCTAACAAAACTTCAAGAAAAACAGGAGGCTCTATCGGACAGATTGTTGGAACTTCAAAAGCAAAAGAAGGAACACGAGGCCAAACAAGTAATGGAGGCTTTCCAAAAAAGTGGCAAAAGCTTGCAGGAGCTGATGACATTTTTAGATGTCTGAGGCAACGGTTTTGAGTTTCAAAAAGTATTTAGTGTAACTTTTATGCAAAGTTGAGGATCTGATCCATTGTGAGCATTCTCCATTTCCTCCTTGTTCTTTGGTCAGATACAAGGATAATTGACTTGAGTTTTGCCCGCTGTCAAAATCGGTGTTAAAATACCCATAATAAACGGTTGAAAATTCCCCAAAAACACGGTATGTTTCTTCTTAAAGATAAGGAGGACAACCGAATGATTACAATTGAGGAGTATTACATGATCAAATGTTTAAAGAACAAGGGAATGTCAATCATGCAGATTTCCAGAGAAATGGGTGTTGATCGAAAAACGGTCAGCAACTGGCTTAAGCACAACGAACCGCCAGCATATCGGAAACGTCAGTTTCGGCAAGGAAAGCTTGATCCGTTTAAAGATTATATCCTGGAACGAATGAATGAAGGCTGTGTCAATGCCGCTGTGATTTTTGATGAAATTGCAGCCGACGGGTACCAGGGGAAAATGACGATTCTTCGGGAATTCATGAAACCATATCGCGAAAAAGTGTTAGCCAAAGCATCAATCCGCTATGAAACGCCCCCTGGCAAACAGGCCCAGGTTGACTGGGGAGAATTCGTTGTCACGATGCCCGATGGAAAGCTCAAAAAATTGTATGCCTTCATCATGGTTTTAGGGCATTCCAGAAATTATTATCTTGAGTTTACGGAGAGTTCGAAATTTGACACATTAATCGGTTGCCATGAACGGGCATTTGCCTATTTTGGTGGTGTAACAGAGAGCATTCTGTATGACAATATGAAAACTGTTGTTGCCCACAGTCACAAAACCGGCAACGATAAATGGAATCAGCGGTTTTTGCGATTTGCCGAGCATCACCATTTTATTCCGGTTCGGCATCGGCCTTATCTGCCCCGTTCCAAGGGCAAGGTGGAACGCGGGGTCCGATATGTACGCGGCAACTTCTGGCCCAGAGTCAAAAGCTTTTCCGATCTAACTGACCTCAATGAACAGGCTCGACTCTGGCTGGATACGAAATGTAACGTCAGGCTTCATCAGACAATTCACAAAATTCCCCGTGATAGACTGAAGGAAGAACAGCTGAAACCCGTTAATACCGAACCGTTTCTTTCTGTGGATCTGGTCAGCAGGAAGGTCATGAATGATTGTATGATCAGTTATCAGTCCAATTATTTTTCCGTTCCCTTCCGCTTTGTTGGTCACCGTGTCGGTGTGCGGGATCTGAGAAATGGAACGATTGAAATCTATGATGAAACTGGTGCTTTGATTGAAGGTTACCGGAAACCGGCTCAAAAACATCAGGTTCAAAAAATGAAAAAGCACTTTGAAGGATTGAACAGTCAAAACCATAAAGCCAAAGCCCGCAAAGCACCGCTTATGATTCCAGATCAATCGCCCAAAGTGCATCAAAGACCGCTCGCAGTCTATGATTCTTTAGTCAGTGAGGTGACCATATGGTAACCCATCACCTGAAGGAAGCTTTTGATCGTCTGAATCTCACGCATATGGCCGCCGTTTATGACCACCATGCTGAAGAAGCTTCCAAGGATAGTATATCCTATTTGGAGTTTCTGGACAAGCTGCTTTGGGCAGAAATTGATGCAAAAAGAGAACGGACAACTACGACGAACTTGAAACTTGCAAAATTTCCCTATATCAAGGCCATCGATTCATTTGACTTTGATTTCCAGCCCAGTGCCAATCAGCGTAAGGTAAATGAACTGAAAACGCTCGCCTTTGTGGAACGTTCCGAAAATGTCGTGTTTTTGGGCCCGCCCGGCGTTGGCAAAACTCATCTGGCCGTAGGTCTGGCGGTTTGTGCGATCAAAAGTGGCTATACTGCTTATTTTCTCAGTGCACATGAACTGATTTCAATGATTCAGGAAAATATTGTTTCCGGGCGCATTCATCGCAAACTTAAAACACTGAATAAACCCAATATCCTGATTATTGATGAAGTTGGCTATGCGGCCATGGATGATGAAGTGGCTCATTACTTTTTTCAGATTGTTTCCAATCGCTATGAAAAAGGCTCAATCATTCTGACTTCCAACAAGTCCTACGGTAGTTGGGGTGATGTGTTCGGAAATAATGTCGTTGCAACGGCGATCCTGGATCGACTGCTGCATCATTCCACAACGATCAATATCAAAGGTGACAGCTATCGGATTAGGGAAAAGAAAAAGGCTGGCTTTTATGATGTCAGCCTATATGAAAACGAATCGAACGATGCTAATGGGTAATTTTTACCGTTTATTTTGGGAAGTTTTAAAACGGTATTGACACCGCAATGGATTTTTGCAATATTGTGCATTTTCCAACTTGCAATACTATGGATTTTTGCTTTGCAACTTTCTACATTTTTATTTTACAATAAACATCCGATTGTAATTAAATGCATAATCGAATTCGCCCCTGACCCCAGATTTCTGGTTGGTTCGCAGTTCAGGTTGGCACCATCGGTGAAACGGAGTTTGCCGATCGGAATATACATTAAACACCTGTACTGAACCCACGTCTATGGAATAATATTTATTTCCAACATTCTCTAATTATTTTACACTTCACAGTAATTGAATAAAAAAAATAGCTAATTATCGCTAATTAGCTATTAATTTAGTTGTATTTAATTCATTAATGGTGGAGGCGACCCGTACCGGTTCATGGTGACAATTGATATTCAAGAATATAGGCATAGAATACTTTATATTCAAAATTAAAAGTTTGTCGGTTCATTTCTAAAGTTGTTATTTAATTATCTATATAATCCACCTCAATATGATTTAAAACAATATAACTATTCTCTGTAAAAACGCTTATAAAAATTTCCCTGCTAATACCAACACCACCAATAATCATTAATATTGGTTCAGGACATTTCAAATTTTCATCTTTTGAGAAAGCAATCATTTGGTTAATATCTAAACTACTTGGCTTTGCTGAAGCATCAGGATGATAATGCCATTCACCTAAATAATATTGACCATTTTTCCATGCATCATCAAAAATACTTTTTAATCCATTGGAACTTCTTTTAAAAAAATTTCTTTTATGAATAGATTTTTGGGGTGGTTCTGAGGTTTGCATTATATTTGCTGTTGAAAGATTTTGTGAGTAGTTTCCAATTAAAATCCCTCCTGTCTCTTTAGGATAAGATATCAAACAGTAATGGAGTAACTTTTCATAAACTGACTTTTCGAGTTTTACATAAAATCGTTGATTATTATCTTGAAAAAACATATTATCCATCTTCTCTTTTTTCAACTAACTGATACCCTTCAAAAATACCACTGTTGTCCTTTTGTTCATATACAAGTGATAAATTTTCTTTTGATTTTGAAGTAAAATAGTTTTCAATCGCTTTTACAGAAGTAGCAGCCGCCAACCAAACATCATCACTTCTTCCTGGAAATGTAGGATTCCAACAACCAATACCATTTCTCGGAAGGTTGAAATCGCTAAATAATTTTTTTTCTTTTTCTATATAAGGGAAAATCAAATCATAAAATCCAGTGAAGTCATATGAATTGCCGTTCATTAATGTCATATATAATCTTTTGGCACCTAAACCAACTGAAACAGAAACGAAAATATGCTTCTTTTTAAAATTAATATTTTGAAAAATATCTAATACATTATTTTCTCCGGTGCATTCTAAAATTATATCATATTTTTCTAAATCTGTATTTGTTTTTAAATTACTATCATTTGAAAGTAATTTTTTTATTACATCGACATTCGCATGGGGATTTAAAGAATTAAGGTACTTACATAAAGACACCTCTTTTAATCCTCCAATGTCATTTAAATTTAAAGTATGCCGTGATAAATTGCCCACTGATAATAGATCATTATCCATAATAGTAAGGTTGCTTAGACCTGATCTAACAAGTATTTCTGCAATTGATGCTCCTATACAACCACCACCTACAAGTAATATTCTCTTTCTTAGTAACTGGTCATTCATTTTTCCACGCGTCGATATTTCTTGTTGATTCCAATTTTCAGAATCTATCCAATCTATTTTATTACTTCTATTAAATACTTCACATTTATCACGTCGCCACCAACCTAAATTGTTATTTCTAAATCCATTAGCTGTTTTTTTACCTTGTGAAACAACCGGTAAATATAAAGCATTCCAAAAAATAATTTCTGGTTCTCCACCAAAATATTTTGGAATCGGAAAGCCAAGTAAAAACAAATGCCTTTTTCCATCCCTAATTTTAGAAACAACTTTTTCCAAAACACCTACAATATCAACATTTTGGTTATTACAAGCATCTATTAAGTCACCGAATGTTTCTGGTGCTTGCCACTCGTTAATTACAGGAGGTTGATTCAAAAGTACCCATGGAGCTTTGATTAAATTAGTTAAATGTGCTGCTTCAAGCTGCTTTCCCCATTTTGTATAGTGTACACTAGTTCCAACTAATGATTTAAATATTTTCACGTAATATGTAAATGGGTTGCTTTTATAAACATCAAGTTCAGCAATTCCATATTTACATTCGGTACTTTCCCATTGCATAAATGTAACAACATCTTCTGAAAAAGCAAATTGCTTATCTAATGTATTTCTCAAAGTAAACTCAGGTAATTCAAATGGCTCATTATCTGAAATCAATTGCCCTTTTGCAGCCAATTCAAGCCAAGATACTGAACGCTTTACATGATAAAGCAAACGATCATCAATACCATGTGGTTCAGATTGAAAATTATTTAAAGTATTTTTTTCAAGGCATAACGCACCCGATCGCCATAAACCATTTTTCACGATTTTTGAGTTATTCGATTGATGATTTAAAGTAACTTTAATCCCATTCTCAATATCAGGATACATTTTTAATTTTCCTTTTGGATATTCAGAACTAACAACTAAATACCATTGAGAATCTCTTAAAATATATGATATTTCTGATTCAACTGAGATATTTATGCGTAAGTACCATACTTGCATAGTTTCATCAAATTGCCAGTCAGTTAATATTTTAACCTGCGACAATGAGTCTAGAGGCCTACGAGCTTGGTTTAATTTGTTAAGGATTAAGTTTTCTTCCATCTAAGCAAATCTTCCTTCAGGAATAGATGTTGATTTTTCTACCCGGTTCGTAAAACCTCCTGAAGAACCCGAATTTGATGACTTTGGTGCGGGTGGGAATTCATTCCCGAAAATTTCCCTCCATTTACAAACGCTATCATAAAAATCGTCACAATCAAAAGCTTCACGAGCTATTATGGCTGCAGAACAAACTGTATCATAAAAATCGGAATACTCATCGACTGATATTCGACCAAAAACATCGTGTTCTGGAACTCCTCTGTCGCCTAAAAAAGGTTTCTCTTGATAATTAGAAACAATATTTTCTAATGTTAAAACGACACCTTCAGCAATACTATTTATGCCATTTGGACAACAATTACCAATAAAATGTTCTAACGGATAACTCTTGGGATGCTTTGTCTCTGGATACTGTGTTTTACGCCACCACTTTATTGCTTTAACAACATTTACATAATGAGTGTTGCAATTTTTGTTTTTCTCAACTGTCCAGTATATTTGTTCCAAAGGGTGTGTCTTGTCCCATTTTTCTGCTTCGCGATCTGGAATGAGAAGCGGTTCAGATTTCCATTCAGATTGAGCATCTGATTTACAAAATAGATTGTATTTACTTTCCAACAAAATAGATTTTGTGAGAAGTCTTTGCTGAAAATCTTCGATTGTGTAATCGGAAACAATAGCATCGTCTCGAAGAATTCCTGTTTCACTTTCGCTAGGAGCAGAAGTAGGTACTATATCTAAATCTACATAACTCAAGCTTATACCTATCGATCTACCTTGAATCCTATATTTGTCTTCATAATATTTATCTAAAAATGGAATAAATAAATTTATTGCTTCTTCAGGAGTATATTCATCAGCATCTAGTTTTGTTACAACAATTACATCAACGTCAGATTTATTACCATTTTTAGGCTTTACAGCTGTAGAACGACGATAACTACCTTGTAAAAAAGTACTAGTTACTATTTTTGATAAAGTTTCATCATTTTCTAGCCTTTTTCTTAAGACAGAATGACCAGTTTTTAAATCATTTACTTGATTGTTAGACAACCGAATATTTGCCAAAAAATCCTTAAAGTATGAAGGCACTGTGGACATAAATAATCCTCCTTTATTTTGTAAAATCTATTGATTGTGAATATGAACAAGAATCTCTTAGTTCAAAATCATATTCATACAATATACACTTACCAAAGCCAAGAGAGTTTTGACCTAAGAAAAACATAAATGCATTAGGCGCAGATGCAAAAATATGTAAAATTGCGCATCGTTCAGCAGTGTTTCTATCGGAGAGCGCGGAATAAATTGAATTTGCTAAAATAGTTGCATGAGTACCATCTTCAACCGAAATATTTGTAGCCCCAACTTTATTTAGTGTGCAATTGATAACACGTCCTATTGGTAGTTTAATGTCCTTAATATAATCCACTACATCACCGTAAATATTGCGAGTCACATTTAAGATTATTGCAGAATCGTTTCGATTTATATTCGTTTTTTCATGAGAAAATTGCCAATCAGAATATTTTCTTTCAGGAACTCTTGTAATATCCCATAAAATTGTGCCTTTAGTCGTAGTTTTTTGTACAGGAAAGATATCAATACCTGATTTATTATCTAGAACTCTTCCGGCTGCAAAGGCTACAGACGAATGTGTATCCAAAAATATTTGGTAAGCATGTTTCTTATTAGTATTATTAAGCAAAAATTCTTCCAAATTTTGATAAATATCTTCGTTCCAATTATGATTATTTTTCAATCTACGGCCATCAAATTTGTCAAGTAATGATAAACAACTTTCTGTCTCATTTTCCAATTTTTCTGCACCTCGATTAAAGCTCTTTATTCCGATAGATGTTCTTTGAATAGAATGCCCATCGGCCAAAAGAAGAATTCGTTTTTCTAATTCGTCATCAAACACTTTTCTGTCAATCCCCTTACCTTGCGTTGAGGAAATCATCTGGTCATTAACAGTAGCAGAGCTTATAAAACTTATTTGATCATAAGTCATCTTTTTATTTCGGTATGAAATATATTTGTGCAGAGAGTCTCTTACTAGTTTTTCTAAAAGATTGATTTCAAATAGAATGTTAACAATTTCTATTTGGTTTTCATCTAGAATATTTGTATCAAAGCCAGCCAACGATTTTTTTGCCTTTTCATCAATATCTTTGTCATAATACTTTTTAACTGAATTTATAAAAGTAATTGTATCTTTATCACATTGTCCAATTAGAAATAATTCATATTTTGTACTAGAAACATCTTCTATAAGCTCCAAGAGCCAAGCCTTAATATTTGATTTTGAAAAAGAATTGATCGTTGATTTTACTTGAATACTTTTAATTATTTGTTTTTCTTTTTCTAACGCTATATCTACTTTATCCTTTGAAGTTGGAAATTCTATATAGATCTTATCCCAAGCTGTTTGAGCTGTTAATGCTTCTAACACCGATGCAAAAGCCTGATATAAAAATCCTCGTGAAGCTTCTTTCCCTCCCATAATCTAATTACCTCAACTTTCATTTTAAGCAATCGACAAAATATTTACACTTTCTTCAAGAATAAATATCATCCAATATGTTCAATATTATGGAATAGTTAACAAATCATATAATGTATATTCATTATTAATGATTTTTGATATACGTTTATACTCGTGTATGCAATGAATTAATTTATTAATATCAGAAAAATATGAATATACAAAGCTATAGCTTTTAACACCTTTAAGTTTTAACTCACTTTTACAAAATTCGCTTGGTTTCATATTAGATTTTTTATATTGAAAATATTTGTTTTCATTGATTATAATTAACATTTCTATCTCTGGTGCTGTAATAATATTAATTACCGATACCTTATCTTTGTATAATGGACTCAGCGTGAATCTCTCTCTTCTTGAATCTAAAATTCTTAAGACCGTAATAGTATCATTAAAACTCTTTTGCAAATACGTTTTTTCAAATGTTCTTGCTGAGCGACACTTTATCATATTTCTTGTAAGAAGATTTTCAGAACTAAAGCATAATTTATTGTTTTCTAAAAGCAAATCCATAATTGCTTGCTCAGCCGCACCTTCACATATGCATGCTACATAACCATCAAATATCATACATCTTCCTTCAACTTTAAATCACAAAGTACTTTTTCAAAGGCCATATAAGATTCATATGAAGGTACTGTCCCCTCTAAATAACCACTTTCGTATACCTCACTTTTTTTAAGATCGCTTCTTTTCAATAGTTTTGATAGATTTTGGACATTGATACCATGATCATTTTTTATAATATAAATATTGTCATTTCTTTCAAATTCATCCAACAATTCAGGATAGTGAGTCGAAAATAATAATACTGCCCCTTTTTTATTTATTTTTTTATTCATAAAAAGTCTAATAAGTGTTGCTACAATTTCCTTATTAAAGTGATTTTCTAATTCATCTACAATCAAGTAACCACCTTCTTGTAATGAACTAATTGCACTCATGAATACATTTAGTCCCTTTATAGTTCCTGAAGATAAATATTTTTCCAATTCGAGTGGTGAATATAAAATTAATTCTTTTTTTCCCTTGAACTTTAATTTTATTTCCTTCAAATCTATTTGAGCATCATTCAGATCATCAACATTAAAACGTAAATATTCGATGCTCGAATCTAAAAAAGTTATTAATTCTTGAGGAAAATCACCTATTACTCTAATAAGATTTATATTCGTCCAATCAACTAAATCATTAAAAAATATTTTAGTATTATTTTTCTTGTTTAATGATATAACGATACTAATGTCGTTTGGTAAATATTCTTCATCACCTTTTCTTACTAGCATAGGTTCAATATCTGAAAAATCAAAAATGCTTTTTTTTGTTATTATAGTATTAATATGTTTCATCCATATATTTTCATTTTCTATTGTGTATTTTTCAATTGCCTTGTTATCAATATAATCTTTTTTGATTGTTGTATGTAATTTATATAGTTTATCAGATTTAATACTAAAATAAACTTCAAAATCAACCCGATCATCTACAGAAATCCCTTCCAAAATATCATTGCATTTTATCTTATTAATAGGTTCATTATCAATCATTTGAATAACAAATGAAATCAATTTTAAAGTAGAAGTTTTCCCAGACGCATTCACACCTATAAATGCAAGAACATTATTTTGATAGATTTTCGAAGATATTTGATGAAGCATCTCATTTTTTTCGTTTCTAACTCGTTGCAAAGTTGTAAAGTCTATATCTAAATTATCCGAAAATAATTTTAGTCCATTTGCTTTTATCTTTAATATTTTCATTTCATCACCTCTTTAATACATATATCGTGTTTTTATATTTATATTATATATTATAAAAGCTTTTATTGCAATATAATTATATGTTTAAAACATAAAGCATGTTTTAAAATACTTTTCTTCTTCAATTACTAAAAAGGGCGCAGAAGTCCCGATTTCAAAATTAATCAAAATGATCTGATTTCCGCTCAAAATAAATTGCTAACAGGTATGTTTTTCATCTATACTAGATTCTCGTTATCCTTCGTCCAAACTATAAAGGTTGCCCTTTTGTGAATCTAAAATCTCTCCCAAAGTTTTCCCCAAACCGAGATTTATTTACTTGGGTATGCGTTCTCCACCCCAATGGCGACAGGTTAAATCCAGTTCACCAAAACCACCAAATAGATGTGTTATTTAGGCTCTAACACACAGTAAAATATAATGATAAAAAGTAACGGCGGCCAAGTTGAGTATTCCGCTGATTTAGAGCCACACAATCTCCTGCACATCCCCATACTGAGTATTCCGCTGATTTAGAGCCACACAATCTCCTGCGCAGAGCCACTTAATCCGATGCGGGGAGCCACCTGTTAAAAAAATCAAATCCGCTATAGAGAGCCACTTTCGTAAGTATTAAAATGAAGCTACGGGATAACCGTGATACTTACGAAAGGAGGACATGTTAATGTCCAAAGAAAAACAGATTTTGCAGCTCCGTCTTGACGGATTCAGCCAGCGGAGAATTGCGGATACGTTAAAAGTATCCCGAAACACAGTAGCCAGGGTGGTTAAGGCCTGCGATGCCCACCCGATTAATGAGCAGGAGCTTCAGGCCATTGACGAATCAAAACTGCATCAGCATCTCTTTCCGGAAGAAACAAGGCCTGCGATGCCCACCCGATTAATGAGCAGGAGCTTCAGGCCATTGACGAATCAAAACTGCATCAGCATCTCTTTCCGGAAGAAACAAGGCCTGCGATGCCCACCCGATTAATGAGCAGGAGCTTCAGGCCATTGACGAATCAAAACTGCATCAGCATCTCTTTCCGGAAGAAACACAGATCCCAGTAATGACACTACCGGATTATGATTACATCCATAAGGAACTGCTGAAAAATGGGGTGACCTTAAAGCTGCTCTGGGAAGAATATCTTGACACGTGTCGGCATACCCAAAGACCGCCTTATATGTATTCTCAATTCTGCAAGCTTTATCAGGAGCATGTCAATCAGAACCGGCTCACCATGCATATCCACCATAAACCCGGGGATAAAATCATGGTTGACTGGGCGGGAACACCCCTGCCGCTTTATGATCAGGTCACGGGAACAAGCTGTAAAGTTTATCTCTTTGTGGCAACCCTGCCGTTTAGCATGTATTGCTATGCGAAAGCCTGTCTGACCATGAAGGAAGAAGACTGGATCAATGCCCATATCAGTATGTATGACTATTTTGGTGCATCGACCCGATTGCTCATTCCCGATAACCTGAAGGTAGGCATTCTGAGTCATAAGAAGCATGAAGATCCCGTCATCAATCGGGCCTATCAGGAACTGGCTGATCATTATCAGACCGGGTTGTTGCCGGCCCGGATCTTATCTCCCAAAGATAAAGCCGCGGTGGAAGGTTCGGTTGGTCTGCTGACGAATCATGTGATGGGAAAACTCCGCAACCGGCAATTTTTTAGTATCCATGAAATGAATCGAGCCATACTGAAAGAGCTGGAACGATTCAATCATGCCGATTTTCAGAAAAAGGATGGTTCCCGTTATTCAGTATTTCAACAAGAAGAATTACCCTTTATGCAGCCACTTCCGAAATTTCCCTTTGAGTTTGCCCAGTGGAAAACCGCCACGGTTCAGCTGAACTACCATGTTTCAATCGATCATCAATATTATTCGATCCCCTATGAATACGTCCGGAAAAAAGTGGATCTCCGCTATACCCGAAATATCATTGAAGTTTTCTATAAGGGAACCCGGCTTTGCAGCCATCGGCGGCTGTATGGCCGACGGGGTCAGTATTCAACCAATGTCGACCACATGCCGATCAACCATCAACTTTACAGTGAATGGGATTCGGCCCGATTTTTAAGATGGGCCGACGATATTGGCCCATCGACAAAAGCCGTGGTTCAAAAGATGTTCGACTCTTATCGGGTGGAGGAACAGGCCTACAAAGGCTGTTTGTCTCTCTTAAAACTGGCCGATCACTATTCAGCCGAGCGACTGGAAAGCGCTTGCGGGGCGGCACTAGAATACATTCCCAATCCCCGCTACAAAAATATTAAACTGATTCTGGAATCCGGACAGGATTCGGTCGCTAGAAACAAAAAACAACCGACATCACAATCATCTCCGGATGAGATCAACAAATATGCCTATGTCAGGGGACCGGCTTATTACGGGGGTGACAGCGATGAATAATGATACGTTGAAAAAGCTGAAAACCATGCGGTTGCCCGTTTTTGCCCAATGTTACCAGAACCAGCTTGAAGATGAAATGACCTATCTTTCCATGTCATTTCAGGAACGTCTGGCTCTGATGGTCGATGCGGAGTATGATTCCCGACACAACAACAATATCAAACGGCTCATCAAGGAAGCTAAATTTAATAATTCAGCAGCTTTTCTGGGAAATATCGAATATCTGCCGGATCGTCATTTGAATCGCGAACTGCTGGAAAGTCTGGCAAGCAACGAATACATTCGCCAGGGGCAAAACGTCATTCTGGTTGGCGCCACCGGTTGCGGCAAAACCTATATTTCCAATGCACTGGGGGTAAATGCCTGCCAATCCGGTTATAAAGCACGCTATATTCGCTTACCAGATCTCTTTTGTGCTTTCGAAGCTGCACGGATTCAAGGAAAATACCATCATCTGCTCAATCAATTCAGAAAATGTTCCCTGATGATCCTGGATGAGTTTCTGCTTGTTCCCACTACGGATACACAACAGCGTGATCTGCTGGAGCTGATGGAAATCCGTTGTGGCCTAGACGTCCACAATTTTCTGTTCTCAATTTACTGCCGAAGGTTGGCATGAACGCCTGGGCAGCGGAGCTGATGGAAATCCGTTGTGGCCTAGACGTCCACAATTTTCTGTTCTCAATTTACTGCCGAAGGTTGGCATGAACGCCTGGGCAGCGGAGCTGATGGAAATCCGTTGTGGCCTAGACGTCCACAATTTTCTGTTCTCAATTTACTGCCGAAGGTTGGCATGAACGCCTGGGCAGCGGTGCCCTGGCGGATTCAATTCTTGACCGCATTGTCCCATCAGCCTACACGATGATCATTGATGGTGATGTTTCGATGCGTCGAAGAAAGCGCAACATAAAATAATTCAAGCAATATGGGAGCCATTTAGGTACTGGCTCCCTCTTTCGCAGCAGTGGCTCCGTACAACGGATCATCTGGCTCTATTTCAGGAGATTGGGTGGCTCCGCCACCCCGTAATATCCACGTTGAAGGTATAAAGGCAATAATTCCGATTTAAGCGGAAGTAGTTCGTTTTTTTCAATGCGTGCAATTTTTTCATCCCGACTCATTAGATAACCGCTGATTGGCTTCACTTCACACCTCAATTTAGATATGAAAAAAAAGCCACCTATTATAAACAGGTGGCAATTAAATCAATAAAATGGCGCGCCCTGGGCGTACCCTACCGTATGTACGACAATTATTCAGAAAGCACGGGAAATTGATTAAGAATTATTTAAGTTTATTTGTCACTTTCCTTGGTGGAGGTGATCCGTACCGGTTTAAGGTGACAATTTGCATTGAAGACTATCGTCATAATTAATCTTATTTGCCCATTCATACAAATGGCGTTCCCTACCGTATGAACGTCAATTAATAGAGAATTAAATGGCTTTCATAAAGAGTGATTTATTCCTTATCACATTATTTAATGATCCATTCCCCAGATCGATTATTCCCTTTGCGGATAATCATACCTTTATCCTGTAAGTCAGCCATGATTAGTTTTACCGAACAGTTCTCCTTTGTCTTTTAAAGATGTGTATATACTTTTATTAGTAAACACTCTAATTAGAATATTTTCATTTTTAACAACTTCCTTTAAAATCTCAATAATACATTTTGTATATTCCGACCGTGAAAGGCCACCTGGATCAGCTATCAGATACCATAGCAAATGTTAATCAATTTTAAGTAGTTTGGCATTGATTGCCACGATGATTGTACTTACGGACATAAGTGCTGCCCCAACAGCCGGGTTTATTACGACCCCCTGATAATACAGGACGCCTGCTGCTAAAGGCAGTGCGATCACATTATAAGCGGTAGCCCAGATCAAGTTTTGGATCATTTTTTGATAGGTTGCTTTTGAAAGCTTTAAAATAGTTACCACATCCAGTGGATTGCTTCGTACTAGAATAACATCTGCCGTTTCAATGGCTACATCGGTTCCCGCTCCGATGGCGATACCTAAATCAGCTTGTGCCAGTGATGGTGCATCATTTACTCCGTCGCCAGTCATTGCCACGATCTTGCCTTCGTTAATAAAACCCGTAATTCTAGCTGCTTTTTCTTGGGGCAATACCTCTGCAATCACGGTATCGATGTTCAGCTGATTGCCAACATATGCGGCAACGCGCTGATTGTCCCCTGTTAATAAAATCGTTTCGATCTCCATCGACTTTAGCATCTCAATCGCCTCTCTGGCAGTATCTCTGATCATGTCTGATAATGCCAGATAGCCAAGGAGGTTATCGCCATCTAATATGAATACTACTGTTTTTCCCATTTGGGCGAGTTTTTCATAATCCTCGGCGTCAAAAGCGATCTTTTCAGAACGCATATAGCCGGGACTCACGATCATCAGTTCACGTCCATCTACCTTGGCTTTTAATCCCTTACCCGGAATATTTTGATAATCCTTTACTGCCCTCAACTTGAGGTTTAATTTTTTTCCTTCATTTACAATACCCTTTGCAATTGGATGTTCCGAGTTTGCTTCAACTGAATACGAAAGTGAGAGAAGTTCATGCTGAGTTATACCAATGGCTTTGATATCCGTTATCCCAAATGTACCTTCAGTCAAGGTTCCGGTTTTGTCGAAAACCACGGCATTCAGTTTTCGCGCGTTTTCAAATGCTGCCCGATCTCTAATTAAAAGACCTTTTTGCGCTCCGATGCTTGTCGAAACAGCCGTTACCAGCGGTACGGCCAAACCTAATGCGTGAGGGCAGGAAATAACAATAACGGTGACTGCGCGTGTAACTGCAAAATTCAGATCTTTTGAGATAATCAGCCATGCCAAAAAAGTCAATACTCCGGCAATCACGGCGATATAAAACAACCACTTGGCTGCTTTGTCTGCTAATCGTTGGGTATTGGATTTTGAATCCTGGGTTTCACGAACAAGTTTGACCACTTGTGACAGAAAGGTATCTTCACCCACTCGCGACACATGAAATTTCAAAATCCCTTCACCATTGATGGAACCACCGACGATTTCATTGCCTTTTTCTTTTTCAACCGGGACTGATTCTCCTGTAATCATCGATTCATTCACTGCTGATCTGCCATCATAAACTAAACCATCAATAGGAATCTTTTCACCCGGTTTGACAAGAATAGCATCTCCAGCCTTCAATTGTTTTACCGAAACATCAGTAATTTCACCGTTGGCCGTTATCTGGTGTGCTTCTTCAGGCATCAGTTTAACCAGTTCATCCAATGCCCTCGATGCGCCCATTACCGATTTCATTTCAATCCAATGACCTAAAAGCATGATCACAATTAATGTGGCTAGCTCCCAAAAGAAGTCATCACCGTTTATAAAAAATACAGTTAGGGTGCTATAGATATAGGCGATTGTGATCGAAAGCGCAATCAGTGACATCATTGCTGGTGATTTTTTCTTAAGCTCATCCCTGGCCCCAGTAAGAAAAGGCTTTCCGCAATAAATAAAAAGTATGGTTGAAAGACCAAACAGTAAATAGGAATCTCCCGTAAAACCCCAATCGACACCGATAAACATTTGGATCATTGGCGATAAGAGTAATATCGGTACCGTAATAATCAAAGCGATAAAAAATCTTTTTCTAAAATCCGCCACCATCATCGCATGATGATCATCATGTTCGGTATGTTCTCCATGCTCCGGAATAGGATGGTGTGAATGCTTCTTTTCTACAGGGGAAACCGGTCGGTCTGCTTGAGGCATTTGATTCATTTTCCCATGAGCGTGGTTATGCGTATGTTCATTATTCTTTTTCAGATTTTCCGTGGGTATATGATCTTTATGGGCATGATGGGTTCCATGCTCATCACCCATTAATGCTCCTTCAGATTGAGTCTTCTGGGGATTCTGAGTTGTATTTTCTTTGTCCATCTCATTCACATCCTTTCTTTCTCAATAATATATATAAAACCCGATCACAATTTTAAAACTGAAATCGGGTTATATAAATGTTTTCTGCAAAGTAATTGACCACAAAGAAACCCGTCGTATTTGTGTTTTAAATTAATACTTAAATAAAAAACATGCCAATCACTGTCTTTTTAAAGCAAACACTTTTTTCATGCGGTATTCTAAAACAATCGATTCTAATCGACAGTTATAGCGCTAACTGGGCACTCCTCCTGAGCTTCAATCACACAGGCTTCATTTTCCGACGAGATTACATCGGAAATCACTTCAGCGATACTATCGTTGTCCATTTCAAACACATTCGGACAAACAGATTCACACAAACCACATCCAACACAAGCATCCCGATCCACTGTAGCTTTCATCATCGAACTTCCATACATATATTTAAACAGCTACTTTTTTCAGAACCAAAGTCAATTAGACTCCAATCAGAAAAACTGTTTATTATTCTAAATTACCCACAACAATCAAATCTAAACATTTTCTGAATTGAACGCCAGTATGTAATCTGCCACTTCCAGTATAATATTCGCAGGTGGCAAAATTTCAAAGTCGTAAGGAACCTGGGTAGTGCAATCGTTTATTCAGAAGTTCTGCCCGCAACGAATATTTTTTAATTAATTCTGAAAATGTTCATCATTTCTTTCCCTAAGGCTCTAACTCCGGCCAATTTGATCAGACAGAGATTTCGTAAAGTAAAAACATTGCATAAGCTTTTTCATTTTCATATTAATAAGCAACCGGTATCCTTTCAGAATAAAAGAAACAATAAAGTCTTTATCAACCCTAATGCGCACCTCAACCAGCGCCTGTTAAATCTTATTTTCATTCAGCGCTTGTAACTGGTAATCGGTCTTTTCTAAATTCAATGTATCCAGAAAATCATGAATAAATAGATCATTTTTTCGTTCAATATCAGATGGGTAGCCCCAGCTGATCGATGCAATGTTGTTATCAAAAATCGGCGTCATTCTTAAAAGTTTTCCAGATTGGGGGTCTTTCAAAAAACCATAGTTTTCGGTATAGCGATCCATATTAAAGCAGATTCTATCCAGAAACAGTGGATCACCAGATAGGTTTTAATTCTTTGATCCGATTGTGTTTTTTGCAAGTACTTTTTGCAGAAAGTTGCAAGTTAAAAATACAGAATGTTGCATTATGGAAAATCCATAGTTTTGCAAGCTAAA
>NZ_CP030040.1:3750888-3963838 GCF_003260995.1 Acetobacterium sp. KB-1 | reverse complement strand
ATTGTATCCTGAACCTCCTGTAAGTTCTTTTAGGTTAGTCTACAATAATTCGACCTATTTTGCACTACGCCATCTTTTGAATCGCTTACGAATGTTTTTAACATCTCTTTATGATCAATATATTCGCTTTTTATTTCAAAGATATCAGGATGCATACATATGATATCTACTGCCCGAAGCGCCTTCTCTTGTTTATCTTGTTTTTTAGAATTAATATGTCTCATCAACTCAATCCATACAGCCTTGGGCACCACTATTTTTTTACTAAATTCCAAAAGTAAAAATTCAATTCTATTAACTAATTGATGTAATTGTTCAAAATCCATAACCGCTGATGTATCAATAATAATAATCTCATTCTCTAAAAGTAATTTTCTCGTATAGTCTGCGTTGTTCATGGTGCGGACTCCTTTCATAAATTATCACTTGTAATGTTTATTTAATATGATATCATAATAGCATAAATAATGACCGCATAATAGCTGATAAATTAGTTATATTGTCCGCATAAAGGAGTATTGTATGCCTAAGAATAAGATATATAAAAAAATAATCGATAAAAAAATATTTAGAGATGTACTTAAGTATAAGAAAAGTAGCATTAGAAAACTGGGGGAAGTTCACGAAATAGATTGTACTGAGCGTACAATTAGGCGCTCTCTCAACGAAGGAAAAATGACACCTAAATTTTTGGAACAGATAGCAAAATATTTGGATATTGATCCAAAGTTTTTGTCTGGTCAGCTTCACAGAGAACGAAGAGAAATGATAGAAACTCTGAAAAACAAAACTCTAGGAGAAAATTTTTTTTATAATCTTCATCCTGCTGAATACCCATACTTTCGAAAAGAGCAAGATGATTTGCTAAAGGAATCTATTACTGTCTTTTTGAAAAAGCTCTTCTCTCTCTTTGATATATCTTACGCACAATTCGAAGAAATGGATTTTAAAAAACAATATGAAGTACAGCATGATCTTTTCGAGGCTATCAAGACTGTCATTTCAAAACACTTTGAGCAAGATGGCTATGGTAATAAGTATATGTTTAATCTTGATAAAATTACAAGTGATCTTGAAAATTATTATGAAAATTACTATATACAAAAGAATGCAGATGAACAACTTCGCGAAAAATTTTTATCTAATCCGCCAAAAGGTTATACAAAGAACAAAATTCTAACTATGACTCCAGAAGAGCTAATCGATTTGGATATGTGGAAAGACTATAAACCAAGCGAAGACAAACTAATGTTTGATAAAAAATACGAGGAATATGAAATATTAAACTAATAACAAAATGGTAGTGTCAACAATTTTTCGCAAAAATAAAAACAGCCATGGGAAATAAAAATCACCCAACAAATGATACCTTGAAAAAGCTAAAAACCATGCGTTTGCCCTTTTTTGCCCAATCCTACCAGAATCAGCTTGAAGATGAAATGACCTATCTTTCGATGTCATTTCAGGAACGTCTGGCTCTGATGGTCGATGCGGAGTATGATTCCCGACACAACAACACTATCAAACGACTCATCAAGGAGGCTAAATTTAATAATTCAGCTGCTTTTCTGGGAAATATCGAATATCTGCCGGATCGACATTTGAATCGGGAACTGCTGGAAAGTCTGGCCAGCAACGAATACATTTGCCAGGGGCAAAACGTCATTCTAGTTGGCGCCACCGGTTGCGGTAAAACCTATATTTCCAATGCACTGGGGGTAAATGCCTGCCAATCCGGTTATAAAGCACGCTATATCCGCTTACCGGATCTCTTTTGTGCATTCGAAGCCGCGCGGATTCAAGGCAAATATCATCATCTGCTTAATCAATTCAGAAAATGTTCCCTGATGATCCTGGATGAGTTTCTGCTTGTTCCCACTACAGATACACAACAGCGTGATCTGCTGGAGCTGATGGAAATCCGTTGTGGCCAGACGTCCACAATTTTCTGTTCTCAATTTACTGCCGAAGGTTGGCATGAACGCCTGGGCAGCGGCGCCCTGGCGGATTCAATCCTGTTTTTTGCAAAAAGTTCTTGCAAAAAACAATCTAAAAGAGAACTGAGTTCCGAATATGAAAACTGGTATTGTTATTTCATATAAGTATGGAAACAAAATATCGAAAAGACGTTTTTAAAATCATCAAAGGATAAATCGGATTTTAGTTGTCGCTTGAAACCGCTTTTTGTAGCATCGTGTTTAAAAAACATAGTCTCAAAAGCATTTGAATAGAAAATGTATAATTTATCAGGTATTTGTGCATAGCTATCGAAGGTTAACAACATAATATTTAGCAATAATGGGTTTGATGCAAATGATTCGTTTTTTTCCTATAAATTTGATCTGAGTTGTTCAATAAAATTAGTCTTACAAGTGAGATCATAGTCTATTTTTTTTGAGACTACTAGACCATCATTTGGTGGAATTGAAATATCTAGTTTAATATCACTCATAAACTATTGTTAACCCTTCTATGTTAGCTTATGTCTAATATGTTCCTCAGTAAGTGGTTCGTCATAATTTACACATATCAGTCTGATACCTGCTTCGTCACATAGTCTCATCTTTCGGTCATCATGTTCTTGCTGCACTTTTAATTGCTTCATACCACCCCAATGATTAATAGCTTTAAAGTGCTGAATGCCCTGATATTCCAATCCTAGTTTTATGTCAGGCAAAAATATATCAAGTTCCAATCCCTCAAGCCAATCCGGTCTATGATGACGAATCACTTTCTCGTGAGGAAACAGCGATTTGACGATTTGATAAAGCATCGTTTCACTCACCCAGGCATCACCGATCTTTTTAAAACCTAACTGTTCTCTTACCGAATTTTCTATTGCCCTACTTAGATCGTCTCTCAGTGATCCAGCTTCATCACACGAACTTTCCCTCCTTATTGATTCCGAAATTCTCCTGACACTATCATATAGTTCAGGTGTGCATTCATCCGGCAAGATATTAAATTCGTAAAACTGACCTTCGTCTATACCCAGTTTAAAATACTCCTGAATGATATACCAGCCATAATGCTGTTGATTATTTCACGCTAAGAGTACCGCCAGTACACGCTAATGATACTGGCAGTACTTGAGATGATACCATTGGTTCACAAAATGATACCGGTAATACCGGCATTCCCTAAAATGGGTTCATTAAAGGTTTAATACAAAATCACGCATATTTATACTGCCTGAGCTGACAATGTGAGCACCATGTATAATGCGATCCATAATAGAATCAGCCAGAACACCACCACCGAGACGAGCATGCCACTCCTCGATCTTATACTGCGTGCAGAAAATGGTAGCACCGTTGTCATAACGGCGTTCGACCAGTTCAAAAAGAAAATGGAGTTCATCATCAGAAAGATCAGTAATTAGCCATTCATCAAGGATCAATAAGGGATAGTTCGTATATTTTTTGAGTTCCCTGCTTTGCCCATTCGGCTGGTTCTTTGCTTCGCCGTATTCCATCAGAAGGTCGGGCAAGCGAATATACCGGGTGCGAATGCCCTGTTTACAGGCTTCTTTTCCAATGGAACAAGCCAGATACGACTTTCCCGAGCCAGTGAACCCGCAAATGATGATATTCTGATTGTTGCTGATAAAAGTACCGGTAGCAATTTCCAGAATCAGATCTTTATCAAGATGTCGTTCAGCAAAGAAAACATCCTGAATGGCGGCATTCGGAATTCTGAATCGAGCCCGTTTTATAAGGCTTGCAACACGCTTGTTGTGCTTTTCCTGATAAACATAATCAACAATCATTTTCATGCGTTCGTCAAAAGAGAGGGTGGCATAAATCGTATCTTTGGCCTGTCTGTCAATCACCTGAATCATTTCCTCAAGCTGAATTTCGCGGAGTTTGCGTCGGGTTTCGTCATTAATCATTGTCGTAACCGCCGTAGTAAGATGCCCCACGGATAAAACCGGTGGTACTCGCTGTTTCAGCTTGATGAGCGGCATCCCGGTCTTTGGCATAAAGGATATCTTCGCCAGCGGCTAATATCGGTTCGAGATGTTTGTATTGTCAAAATCGGTGTTAAAATACCCATAATAAACGGTTGAAAATTCCCCAAAAACACGGTATGTTTCTTCTTAAAGATAAGGAGGACAACCGAATGATTACAATTGAGGAGTATTACATGATCAAATGTTTAAAGAACAAGGGAATGTCAATCATGCAGATTTCCAGAGAAATGGGTGTTGATCGAAAAACGGTCAGCAACTGGCTTAAGCACAACGAACCGCCAGCATATCGGAAACGTCAGTTTCGGCAAGGAAAGCTTGATCCGTTTAAAGATTATATCCTGGAACGAATGAATGAAGGCTGTGTCAATGCCGCTGTGATTTTTGATGAAATTGCAGCCGACGGGTACCAGGGGAAAATGACGATTCTTCGGGAATTCATGAAACCATATCGCGAAAAAGTGTTAGCCAAAGCATCAATCCGCTATGAAACGCCCCCTGGCAAACAGGCTCAGGTTGACTGGGGAGAATTCGTTGTCACGATGCCCGATGGAAAGCTCAAAAAATTGTATGCATTCATCATGGTTTTGGGCCATTCCAGAAATTATTATCTTGAGTTCACCGAGAATTCAAAATTTGACACATTAATCGGCTGCCATGAACGGGCATTTGCCTATTTGGGCGGTGTAACTGAAAGTATTCTGTATGACAACATGAAAACGGTCGTTGCCCACAGTCACAAAACCGGCAACGATAAATGGAATCAGCGGTTTTTGCGATTTGCCGAGCATCACCATTTTATTCCGGTTCGGCATCGGCCTTATCTGCCCCGTTCCAAGGGCAAGGTGGAACGCGGGGTCCGATATGTACGCGGCAACTTCTGGCCCAGAGTCAAAAGCTTTTCCGATCTAACTGACCTCAATGAACAGGCTCGACTCTGGCTGGATACGAAATGTAACGTCAGGCTTCATCAGACAATTCACAAAATTCCCCGTGATAGACTGAAGGAAGAACAGCTGAAACCCGTTAATACCGAACCGTTTCTTTCTGTGGATCTGGTCAGCAGGAAGGTCATGAATGATTGTATGATCAGTTATCAGTCCAATTATTTTTCCGTTCCCTTCCGCTTTGTTGGTCACCGTGTCGGTGTGCGGGATCTGAGAAATGGAACGATTGAAATCTATGATGAAACTGGTGCTTTGATTGAAGGTTACCGGAAACCGGCTCAAAAACATCAGGTTCAAAAAATGAAAAAGCACTTTGAAGGATTGAACAGTCAAAACCATAAAGCCAAAGCCCGCAAAGCACCGCTTATGATTCCAGATCAATCGCCCAAAGTGCATCAAAGACCGCTCGCAGTCTATGATTCTTTAGTCAGTGAGGTGACCATATGGTAACCCATCACCTGAAGGAAGCTTTTGATCGTCTGAATCTCACGCATATGGCCGCCGTTTATGACCACCATGCTGAAGAAGCTTCCAAGGATAGTATATCCTATTTGGAGTTTCTGGACAAGCTGCTTTGGGCAGAAATTGATGCAAAAAGAGAACGGACAACTACGACGAACTTGAAACTTGCAAAATTTCCCTATATCAAGGCCATCGATTCATTTGACTTTGATTTCCAGCCCAGTGCCAATCAGCGTAAGGTAAATGAACTGAAAACGCTCGCCTTTGTGGAACGTTCCGAAAATGTCGTGTTTTTGGGCCCGCCCGGCGTTGGCAAAACTCATCTGGCCGTAGGTCTGGCGGTTTGTGCGATCAAAAGTGGCTATACTGCTTATTTTCTCAGTGCACATGAACTGATTTCAATGATTCAGGAAAATATTGTTTCCGGGCGCATTCATCGCAAACTTAAAACACTGAATAAACCCAATATCCTGATTATTGATGAAGTTGGCTATGCGGCCATGGATGATGAAGTGGCTCATTACTTTTTTCAGATTGTTTCCAATCGCTATGAAAAAGGCTCAATCATTCTGACTTCCAACAAGTCCTACGGTAGTTGGGGTGATGTGTTCGGAAATAATGTCGTTGCAACGGCGATCCTGGATCGACTGCTGCATCATTCCACAACGATCAATATCAAAGGTGACAGCTATCGGATTAGGGAAAAGAAAAAGGCTGGCTTTTATGATGTCAGCCTATATGAAAACGAATCGAACGATGCTAATGGGTAATTTTTACCGTTTATTTTGGGAAGTTTTAAAACGGTATTGACAGTATCTCGGCGAACGAAGCGTTTTGAGGGCCATTTCGCAGGCATTTTCAAGCCGTACCGCCGAATATTTTTTAGCCAGTTTCAGTACCGACTTTGACGGATTAAAAGCTCTTTCCGGGAGCCGGGTATTTTCGAAAATCAGCTGAATCACCGCCAAAGTTGAAGCACCGATGCTCTGTGCTTCTTTCATAAAACGTTCCTGATTCCATTCCGCCTGTTTAAAACTTTCAGGCAAATCTTCATCATGAGTCGACCAACCATCAATGGTATAGTATGGGAAACGATGATGACTGGCAATCCGCTCATTGTGGCAATAAATCTCAATAAATGAATCACCGACACGTAAATCGGCTTTTTTACCCGCAAACTGATAAGGACAGGAATAATGATTCTTTTCAAAAACGATATGACAATCCGAATAGATTTTATTGTTGTAAAACCAGGTAACTGGCTCATAGGGATGCACCGGTAATGGTCTCAAACAGGTGCGCTCAATGGTGTCGTGGATTTCAGTACGACTGCCTTGCCGTTTCTGGAAAGGCCGGTCATTAAACACTTTGAGAGCCGCCAGGACATCGACTCTCAAGTCGGCAAGGGTGTAGTAGACATTATTTCGAAGTTTGGCAATCACCGCCGTGGCGAGTTTACCAACGCTGCCTTCAACCGAAGCCTTTGCTTTTGGTTTTCGCACCGGGGCGGGCATAATAGCCGTGCAATAGTGATCACCCAAAGCTTCATAAGCTTCAGTGAGAATGATGTCACCTTCCCTGGGATGCGTAACAACACCCGTCTTGAGATTATCACAAACCGTGCGAACCGTTGAACCACCAAAGTATTCATACATGTGCACATGACAATTGAGCCAGGTATTTTGTTTCATATCTAAACATGGTTCAACATAGGTATACTGGCTGTAAGGCAAGGTGCCAACAAAGAGATAAACTTTTATCTCATCACCGGTCACCTGGTCAATCAGCTTTTGGGTTTTGCCACTCCAGTCAACTTCGGCGATCACACCCGGCTTATGGGTCAGATGATTGGTTAGCTTTTTACGCGCCACTTCATCGCGATAACCATTACAGAATTTCGTATAACCAACGTTGAGATGTGACGTGGCAGTGCATTGATCCCGATACTCTTGCCAGAGAATTTTGAGGGTGACGCCCACTTTGGTCAACTCATTATGAACATAGTCATAATCCGGCAGCGCATAAACGGTTTCTTCAGCATGTTTATGCGGAAAGAACAGATGATAGACTTCGTCTGAAGACCGGTCTTTGATCTCATCATAAGAAAGATGCTGTTCTTCAGCAATACGGAAAACTTCATTAACAGAAGTTTTTGACATGTGTCGGCTGCGTGCGATTGATGATTGCGAAAGCCCATTAGCACGCAATTCCATAATGAGCTTCACGGCAATTTTTCTGGACATATTTATGTCCTCCTTTATAATGTATTAAGGAATATTGGATATTTATTCCCTGATATACATTATAAGGCAGCAGTATCATTCCATGAATAGCCAGTATTGATTTGTGAATCGTCCACGGTATCAATGTGTGTGCTACCGGTATCCAATTGAATATCGTTGGTATCATTACCGTGAAATATTCAGCTGTTGAAACTTTCCTCCATACATCGGATGACAATAAGTTTTTTTAGGGACTTTTTTATTGCATCGAAAACACAAGTTTTCCTTATATTTAATATGCGTGTGTATATCACCTTGCCATTTTTTAGAAACCTCAGCAACCATAGGTGGAAATGCATCAGCGCCAAGTGAATATGTCCATGGATCACTGGTGCTACGATTTTGAAGTGGTTTCTGAATTCTTAATTTAATGTAATTCTCAATTGCTTTTCTTTCACATTCACAAAAATAAAAATCTTCTCCGACATCATCAGAAAAGGCAAAAAAAGCACCACAATGAGATGGATATAAGACCACTGGCATAGGCAATTTTTCGATTGTCACATCCCCCATTGATACATCACTTCCGCTATTCACTAGAACACTATACTTACCAGCATGTTTTTTTAATTCAGTAATAAATTCACAAAAATCAAGATAACATTTATATTCTTTCCCATAAAGCAGCACAGATGAACCTTTCCAATTGCGAACAATTTCAATAATCTTGTTTATCTCATCTTGATTCATAAAATATTCATCTACTGTATCGATAAAAAAAGAATGGAGCTTGTTTTTTTCACAATAATGAGGAATTTCTTTAGCGAGCTGAACTGTTTTTTTATATTGTTTTGAACGTGATTGTCCAAATGTGACTTGAATAATTTTATCCATCAAAGCATTCCTAAATTTAAGCATTTTTCTCCGCTTTTCTTTTTAACTCAAACTATCGCACATTAAAAACACTAAATCGATGGTCAAATAACCAATTTTGAATGAATTCTTACATTGTTATACCAATTGACATAATTTTGCTTCATAGAATTTTTTTTATTCATTATCCATATACGCTTTCATTGTTGATATATAACGATCGGGTTTATTGGGTTTCACACTCAATTTTTCAAGTATTTCTAATGCATCAGAAAGTTTTTGATACAATTTATTTAAATATTCTTCAATATCAGAATAAATAGAATTAATTGGAGTTCCCTCAATATAAAAATTATCATTCATTAATTTAGACTTCGTTACAAAACATGATTGACTCGTAACTTTCCTCATATTATTACAAATATGTCGATAGATTATAGACTCTTGAATCGTTAACTTTTCACATTCATAATCGTAAACATCATCAAAACTCATAACACGCGCTGCCATTTTTTTGACCGTCCATAACCGATTGTCAATCCATCTATGCATAATAATATTCAGAAAGCTTTCCCAAGTTTCAAGTCGAATATTTGAATATTTTGCTGCATCAATAGCTCCAGATTGATACCCATTTTTAGATATCATAATGCCTAATTCCGCTCCAGAGTCATAAACAACAGTTCTAAAAGCATGTACCTTTTCTTTTGTCACAGGTGTGTTCCAATATTTGCATTCGCACAATATTTGTTTTACTAATTCATTTGGGGTTTCAATATAAACATCAACTTCAACAGTACCTCTTGCTATTTCTAGTATGTAAGGTGTCGTTGCTTGATATCCTGCTATTTTTAAATATTGGATAGGCTATACTTAACTGGACAGATTTACTAAGGTCATATAAACTAAATCCATAAAATGAAGGAGAACCAATATGACCAGAAGAGAACGCCGAATTTTTACAGATGAATTTAAAAATCAGGTCGTCCAATTATATTTAAACGGAAAACCCAGACATGAAATTATTAAGGAGTATGAATTGTCAGCTTCAGCCTTTGATCGTTGGGTGAAACAGCATCAAAACTCCGGATCATTTAAAGAAAAAGACAACCGCAGTGATGAAGAAAACGAGTTAATCAAATTGCGCAAAGAAGTCCAACAATTAAAAATGGAAAACGACATCCTAAAGCAAGCAGCGCTGATCATAGGACGAAAGTAGAAGTCATCCAAGCGAATCAAGACAGATACTCGGTATCAGCAATGTGTAAAGTCCTAAAAATAACACAAAGCACCTATTATTATGAGTCTAAAACCCGAAAATCAGAAGATGAAAAAAAACTGAAACAGGATATTACCGACATTTTCAAGGCTAGCAGGCGTAATTATGGCACGCGTAAAATCAAAAAAGAACTGGAAAAGAAAAAACAGATTGTATCACGCCGACGGATTGGCCGAATAATGAAAGAACTGGGCCTGGTATCGACCTATACAATCGCTCAATTCAAAGTTCATAAAACACCGGTAAACAATGATAAAATCCAAAACGAAGTTAATCGCCAGTTTGATGACAGAGAGCAGCTGGAAGTAGTTGTCAGTGATCTTACCTATGTTCGTGTTGCCGGAAAATGGAATTATGTATGTATTCTTCTGGATTTATACAATCGCGAAATTATTGGTTACAGCGCAGGCGCGCAAAAAGATGCCATGCTTGTTTATCAGGCTTTTGCAACGGTCAAATACAGACTGGATAAGATATCAATCTTCCATACGGATCGTGGAAATGAATTTAAAAACAATATTATTGATGGGATCATCGATACGTTTAATATCAGACGTTCATTGAGTCAAAAAGGTTGTCCGTATGACAATGCCGTTGCTGAAGCTACCTTTAAAGTTTTTAAAACTGAATTTGTGTATCCGAATACGTTTGACTCCCTGGAACAGCTAAAACTGGAATTGTTTGATTATATTCATTGGTATAATCACATCCGAATTCATTCGTCTCTTGATTATATGACGCCGATTGAATTCAAAACAGCAGACCTTAAAAAAGTTGTCTGAAAAAGTGTTGACAATCCATATTCCGCTGTCAGTTCTTGGAGTTCCTGCCATGTTTGAGGTGTTCGATGTGTAAATATCATACCCTATTCTCCAGTTCTAATTTTCATAATCTCCTACAATTCGGCACATCTCAATGACACTATCATAGACATCATTTCCTTCAAAATATTTATCATAGAATTCAAACCACTTTTTTATTTTCATTTCATTCTTAATATCATTTTTAATTTCAACCCAATTCGCACCCATACGAAATTGCATATCATCGCTCGAAATACGATACTTTCCATCTTTCAAAAACACCTCTAAATCTTCTCCATAATATTCACATTTAAAATCAGGTTTAATGATATCTGTAATTTCAAAATTTTTATTCTTGTGCTTAATGATATTGTCAATACATTTGGCACCATTTAAAAATTCTTTATCATTTTTAACAAAATCATTTTTTAAGGCATGCGTTTCACAAATTTGCACAAAACTCTGGACAATACTATACAAACTCATCAAAATTTCATTCGGTATTTCAGTAAATATCTCAACTTCTAAATAATCAGTATTTTTATCATAACCTAATTCTAAATTCCATTGTTCCTGTATGGTTTTATCTTCATATACTCCACAAACATTTACATTTTTATCGGAATAAACCTTATATATTTTCGCAAATTCTTTAACATTTTTTTTAAATTTTTCTCGTTCCATTTTCTTTATACAGTTTTTCATTATCTCCTCCAGTCAAAGATTTTTTTCTTACATAATTGTAACATATATCATTTTCAATATTTCCTGAATTCCAAAATGCAACGTTCGTACTAGTTAAGTCATAAATATATTAACATAGAAATCTTTCAAATAAATATCTTCCATATTAAAAGTTTATTTTTAAGCCTATTGGTACTCTTCATTCCATAAAATTCAACTTGTCATAAGGTGTCTCTCGACACCTTATGACATTATACTATTCCGGGACCTATTCAGATAAAGATTTTCCAATTGTCTATCTTGCCTTCTACACCGCAATCTTTCATGTGTCTTGGTATTATAAAACCTATACAAGCCTGTATCCTTACTAATCTGATTGTCAAATGGAATCACTGCACTACCACACTTGATAAGTCCCATCCCCAATGGACTGTTAGTTACAAATCGTAGTTGTGCCTCTGACACTCCGATAACCTCTGCCATATTTGAACTATCTGTATTAGCCTGTTTTTCTGTACATAAACTCAGAGTTTTCAGGCATTGTGCTACTATTATGCCATTTGATTAAAGTTGGCTCTATGTCGAGATTTAGTACCAATAAAAATGAGAAAATTAACACTGATTAACTCCTTGTATGTATATTTAAATATTAGAGATTTCTTTCAATTTCATATCTCAGTTTAAATAATATCGTAAACGTACAAACTCATGATTAATGATTCTTTATTTTTGATACGTGTTTTGATACTATTATATTCCAATGACTCCGATTAATTGAGAAGAAATAAAAACAGAATCAAAAACGGCCGTTTTTGATCCTTGTTTTATTAGAACTTTACTTCAACAATAATTAAGTCATTAGTACGATAGCATTGCAAAAAACACTTCTTTTGTACACATTAACATATATAACACTTTACTTCCTACAAAACATTTGATAGGATTAAACAAAAAGGAGGTGTATTAAATTGAATATTTCTTTTAAATACGCAGTTGAAGGCAGTCCAATTGACTGGTTTTATTCTACATTAAGCAAACCACAATTAATTGAAGCTAATCGTACCGAAAGTGCAGAGTTTGCTACAACCGATAATGAATTCCAAAAAACTGTTGAAAAAAACTATCGGTTTATTGAAGACACGGTTTTAAGGCTATCTGGCGAAAAACCTCATACCATCAAATACTTTTCCATACCTGACTATGAAACTTGTGATATGGAAATTTGTGCTCTTGCAAAAATATCGAATAATGGTACAACATACACATTTACCAATAATAAACAATTTGCAGATTTTTTAAGCGATTTTAATTTTTCAATAGAGACACTTAGATAAGTATGTTAAAAAAAAGCATAAGTTTTGCCTGTTTTTATATCATCATTTATATACAATAAGATACAATCTATGGGAGTGTTTCAAGTTTTGTGTATTTGCGAAAATTGATGTAGAATAAAGAATTGAATTAGTGATAAGAAATACAGAAATTATCACCCTAATTCAATTCTTTTTTTGATATCTAGATATTATTTTTCAATTCCTCTATTAAGATTCTTTCCATTTCAAGAACATCCGGAAAAACAAGCTTTTTACCTTGTCTTATCAAGCTTAGAACTCTTTTTACCTTTTTTTGAAGTTCTCGTTCTAACATACCATCAATTTTCACGGGATTCTCGGTTTCTCTTTCGATATATTGATTTTTTATATATTTAGGAATAACTGGACTCATGTTTTGAATCAAAAATGCTTTTTCGTGACCAAGTACATTCCCAAATACTATCGTATCGCATCTCCCATATTTTTCAATTTTATGGTCATAAAGATTTTTAAATTTTTCTAATTTTGAGGAAATTGGAACTAACCAAAATATTTTTGACTTCTCATCATAATATGCGTAAAAAGAAGGTCTGTCATGAAATATTCCACCAACCATTTCTCTATTATTCATTAAATTAGCATCGTTGAATTTGGTAAAATATTCATCAACTAAAAAATAGAACCGTCCATGTTCCATAGCTATCTCCTTAAAAAATAAAGCTCTACCCGATTCAGGATAGAGCTTTAAAACATTTGAACTCGACCTTTTATGAGTCGCATATCGAGTAGCGACAGCTATTTGAACTCGATCTCTTATGAGTCGCATGTCGAGTAGCGACAAATATTTGAGATAGATAATCTATCTACATATAAATTGTACTCCTGAATAAATGGATTGTCAATACTCTTTAAAACAATCTTGTCATACAAATATTATTAATCTTGTTTCCCGAGGAAACAAATTAAGAAAGAACCAGGTTTTTAAAATCCGGATCTTCGACTATTTGCTTCTCGCTGCTCTTTCATAAACAGATAATCTGCCCGGCTCGTGACATTACCTGGTTTCTTGCGACATTCGTCTAGAAACATATGAATCTTCTTTTTATTTTCAGTCCCTTTGAAATAGACCGTTTCTCTTGCGATAGCTTCCAGTCCTGGCAGCTCTACCTTTAAATATTCACGGCTTAAACCGTTATTTACCACAAAATAGACTTCATTATATTCATAATAAAGTTCCTCAATGGCATATGGGCTTTCCTTCAGGTACAGATCCTGCATGATATAAATCAGTGATTCCAATGATCGGTACTCAATGACCTTTCCGACACCCACCAGGTCCCGTTCTGAAGCAATGGTTTCTATATCATTTACTCTTAGAATCTCGGCCCCATACTTTTTACAGAAAATGCCATACGGCGCTGTCAGGATGATATTTGCCTGACGCTTGATCCGATAATCCACGCCTTGCTTGGGGCTGACATTAAGGATTGTGATTCTATTTGTCCTAAAAAAAGCATCATATTTTTCAAAGATCTTTTGAGCCACTTCATCGTCCCGGATCCGAAACAGCGTTCTGGGCGTGATATAACCATCCTGTTTCAGCCAGACAACTGCCTGTGGCTCCATCTGCCTATAAATCCGGCTTGGTGGATAGAGAACATCATCTTTATGACTTTTCACATATTTCAAAATTTCCTCTATTAGCTCATCTGATTCATTTAAGATTCGCCGGATCTCATCCTCTGATTCCTTATCACTATTGTTCTCTTGCTTCAGGAATGCACCGTAGATACTACTTAGTAAATCCCCTAACTCAAAATATTTCTTAGACAGGGTGTCATTAATAATAATCGGCTGTTCATCGATAAAATTTGACCACTGGTAGATTCGAAAATCGATCCCTGGAAAAATGTGTTCGATTTCTTCCCGGCGCTTCAAACGCTTGGCGTTCTTTAAAAGGTTATCTAGATGTTGCTTTTCTGCAATCGCAAAATGTCTGATGCATTCGGATCCAGTTCTCAGACAATTCTGATTGATTGAATTTTTGATATAAAATACGTTTTTAATGGGCCTTCCACACACTTCACAGGTGACTTTCTTATCGTCCGGGAGCAGATCCACACTACGGCTTGTATCAATTTGCCATTCATTCTTGGCCTGGGTCACGATATCGTTTCGCATCCGGTAGATATTCAGTTCTTCTTCGGTCGCTTTTTCTTTTTTCAATATCTGCTCATCAATGGTTGTATGTTTTTCCAGTCTTTTTTTGAGTAAAGGATAGTCGTTTATCACATCGCTGAACAATAACAAATTTCGTTCTTTTTTGATAATCAGCTTTTTCAAATGAACCTCCCCTTTGTGGTATTGTTTTCATTGTAAGATTAATGAACTGTTTTGTCAAATTATGAAATATATTCTGCAACTAATGCTCCTTACCTTCAACAAACCATTTTGGCTTTTCATAATAGACATAGACGTCTTTATTTTTAATTCGACAAAGATACCGGGTTCCCTGTCCGCCGACCTTCAAAGACGATCTAGGCCGGATATCAAAGATAAAGTCAATATCAAACTCTCGACCATCTTCCCACAATATCTTCATCGGAATGATCTTTCCATCTTTTTCAAATTTTGCAATCACCGGCACAAATTTCTTCTCCGCCATAAATAACTCCTTTTAAAAATATGAAATGGGATAGATAACATGATCTTTCTTAGCATCCAGGCACCCCATCGGATCGTCAATCGTAACAGCCCGTCGCACCGCCAGATTACCAAAGCGTTTTTTCAAGCCATCCACGGTATCATCCAGTCTTGCCTGTCGTACCCGTAATTCCTCATTGCCAAATACATCCAGTTGAATGGGTGTTGAATCCGGTACCAAGTCTGTAACCCTCACGCCCATGGAGCGGATGTCCGAGCTGAAATCATAGTTTCTTACAAACAGATCTATGGCTGCTCTGGCAATTTCATTGGTCAGATCCGATGGCTTCTGGAGCTTCATTTGCCTGGTAAAGCTGTGAAGCTCTTTATTTCGAACATGAATGGCCACAGTTTGACAATAACAGCCAGTTTCCCTTAAACGCATGGCCACGCTTTCGGTCAGCATATAAATGATGATCTTGACGTCCTTCAGATTGGTTAAGTCCCTGGGTGTCGTAATACTGTTGCCAATGCTTTTAATCAGCCGTTCATTGCCATTGTAATGCTCATCAAAGCTCTTAACCGGGCTATCATCAAGACCATTGGCAAACCGCCATAGAACCACCCCCATCTTTCCAAACACATGAACCAGAAAATCCAAATTGCTCTCGGCTAATTGGCCGATTGTATAAATCCCATATTTCAAGAGTTTATTCTTGGTGGATCGACCAACATAGAGTAAATCTTCTGCTGGCTTCTCCCAGACGATTTTCTTATAATTATCTCGATTAATTACTGTGATCGCATTGGGTTTTTTATAGTCAGAACCAAACTTGGCAAAAATCTTATTCCAGGACACTCCGATTGATACCGTCACTCCCAGCTCGTCTTGAATTTCACGACTGATTTTTCTGGCAATTTCTTCCCCGCTACCATGAACCTTAACGCTATTCGTGACGGAGATCCAACTTTCGTCCAAACCATAAGGCTCCACCTGATCCGAGTAGCGGTTATAAATCTGCCTGGATAACTTTGAATATCGGAGGTACCGTTCATAATTTGGTGCCACGATTACCAAACCAGGGCACTTTTCCCGGGCTTGCCACAAGGCTTCGCCGGTCTTGACCCCGGCTTTCTTGGCTTTTTCATTCTTGGCCAGGATGATCCCATGGCGTTTTTCCGGATTACCGCCCACGGCCACCGGCTTATCTCTGATCTCCGGATTATACAAACACTCCACTGCTGCATAAAACGAATTCATATCGCTATGCAGAATAACACGATCCAATTTTTACCACCCCCATTAAAACACCAACTAAAGAATAGAACGCTTGTTCTTTTTATGATATACCTTTTTATGAGCTATCGTCAAGATATTTTTCATGAATATTCTTTTTTGACAATCGGATTTTTATTGTACTCCTGTTTCCCAAGGAAACGAAATTCGATGAATAACTGCTTCAAATCTGTGGTTACTTGCTCACCAAAAAAAACGTGCTGTTTTTACCGCAGCACGCCTGACAATTTCTTTCTTTCTATTAAAACTAAAACATCTTGACTCAATTCACAAAATATTAACATAGAGAAGCATTCCTAAGATCATTTATTCAATATCACCTGCTTTTATTTTCTCTAGCTTCAAACTCGCATTCTTTGTTTTAAATTCATAAGAATCGCCCAATTCTACTTGATCAACCGATTTTAATGTGGGTGGAACAAAAAATCCTCCGGTTAGCTGTGCTAATTGGATCAATGGCTTAAGTCCAGTTTTAGCAATGATTTTTGTTGAAATTCCAGAACTGTATGATTCATTTGCATTGATCTTGCCATCCAGAAAATCGGCTTTGAGTTGAGGAATCGGTATATTTGCACCAAGCGGAACGGCAACTTCAAAAGCTATTTCAGATTCATTGTTATCTGCCAGAACAACTGTTGATCTTTCTACTTCCAAGTATTCGGTAATGATATAATAACTTTTATCCCATTCGTTATTATTATATAGCTCAATAATTTTGTTTTCTAATTCCAGATAATTATCGATTATAGAAGATTTGCACTCATTAAAAGAAAAGAATACATTTGAAGAATCGCCAAAAGCAATTTTTAGGTTTGCTTCAAACATGCCAGGTACAGTCACACTGGGAGCCAAAGATGCACTAAAATCTATATCTAGTTTAAAATCAATTTTATCAAATCCTTCTCCGGTCAATTTTTTTATTTTAAGACCATACTTTTTTATATTACCTTTTCTTTTGAATCGTCCATTTTCAAGTGATCCAAAATCCCCCAGCGATATTGGATAATCCGGTGGAAATACCGGATAATAGTCATACTCATTTTTAACAATATTCGCATACCTTTCAAATACTGAACTCATTTCTAATTCACCTCTCAAAAATTTTTTTCATCCTAAACCCGATTCGTGTCTATATCCAAATGTCGAAACATATTATTTTCATCACTTTTCTTACTGATATACCTCCTTTGTGGCTGTTATTCTTACTAATAACCCCTTTTTGACACGTCTAAACACAGCGATTCATTTTTCTTATCAATAACCTCCTTGATTGTTTTCTGTTTCCCGAGGAAACAGATTTACCATATGTACCCATGTTGAAAAGTTTGTGATTGCGATCAAAACACTTTTATTTTTTTTTCAATCACTAAAAAAGGGCGTAGAAATCCTGAATGCAAAAAAGCATAAAGCTTGTCATTTCTACGTCTTTAATAAAAAGTCTGCTGGATAGGTGGTTTTTTCATGACCACTGGATTCTCATTATCCTTCGTCCAAACTACAAAGGTGACTATCACCTTAACGAATCCAAAATCTCTCCCGAAGTTTCCCCCGAACCGTGATTATTTTACTTGGGTTTACGTTCTCATCCCCAATGACGACATTCTAATGCAGCAGCACATTAAAAGGCCGAATAGATTTATTATTTAGGCTCTACCACACCACGCTTCTGTTTTCGGTGGTCTAACGTTGTCCCCACCCTCATTATTTATCTGTCCGATCCTTCTTAAATCAAATTTTAAGCACAACAAAAAGGGTGTGCAGCAATCACACGACTACTACACACCCCTTTGTTATTGAAAAGAAATATTCAGCTTGCAAAGAATTTCAATGATTCTACTTCTACTATCGGATCCAACCAGCTTGCTCATGCAGGAGCTGGTTGACGGTTTTGCTACTTCTTGACTAGTCGATTTTCCCATCCGGTTTCTTCGATTCCTTTCTATTAAGATCATTGCTTGATTCAAATTATTGCTCTGGCTCCCATTCCCCTTCGTCGATGGCACACATTTCCATATACTCCAGATGATCCGCCATACTTGCATCATTGTCTGGGGTTCCCTGGGAATGGTCGGATTTTTCGACGCTGAGAATCGTATTTAACTCGTTTAAACGAAGCAGGTAGTCGTTTAGTTCCTGCTCCTGGGGAAAAGGCTTTTTAACCTCATCTCTGGCGTTTTCCAGCCGTTCCATGGTATCCTGGATATTCATTTCGCATTTTTTTATCTGATCCGGGATGCTTTCCAGGACATGATCGATGCGGGTGATATTTCCAAGGGGATCGGTACCCAAATGGACGGTATGGGTGGCCTGATTTTTTAGATAAAGATCAACCCCATCGAAACCGGCATACTTGGCTGCCATTTTAAATCCGGCATACTGGCCAATCAATCGTGGTTTATCGTCTTTCAGCTTTTTAATCACTTCCAGAATGGCGGTACCAGCTTCCTTCTTATCGGTGTGAAAAACATTACCGATGGTCATTTCAAAATGATCCTTGGATGACCGTTTTGACTCATAGAGCTTCACATCCTCAGTCAAAGCTTTTTTCTGCTCGCTTTGGATACTGATAGCTCTTGGATAGGCTTTTAAGATATTGTCCTCCAAACGGTACCGTTGGCTGACAAAATTGGCCTTGATCAGCTTCAGCTTGGTGACCTTCACATCCAGATCCATCTTCTCCTTAATGAGCGGATTGCCGGTGGCCAGGGCTTTGACTTCGGCATAGGATAATGCCTGCTCATCGACATCCTCACAGGATCTCCCTGGGAGTTTGCTGGTCATGATCTGACCGATAAATTTCTGTTTATTCTCGATCAACTGCCACGAGTAGCTGTCAAAAGTTTGCTCGGTGATATAACGAAAAATCTTCACTTCCGGATTTTCGTTTCCCTGTCTTAGGATGCGACCCTCCTGTTGCTCAATATCGCTTGGTCTCCACGGGACATCCAGATGATGAAGGGCAATTAACTTGTCCTGGACGTTAGTTCCAGCGCCCATTTTAGGCGTTGATCCAATCAGTACCCGCACGGATCCGCTTCTTACCTTTGAAAAAAGTGCCGTTTTCTTCACATCGGTGTCGGCATCATGAATAAAGGCAATCTCATCTTCCGGGATCCCTTTAGCAACGGCTTTATTTTTAATCTCCTGATAGACATTGAAACGGCCATCCTTATTGGGCGTGGATAAATCACAAAATACCAATTGAGCTGATCGCTGATCCATGCTGTCCTGCCAGACCGCAACAATATTTTCGACACTCTTATTCACCTTTGATTCCTCGGGATCGGGCAGCAGCGGGTTAATCAGTCGCTGATCCAGGGCCAGCTTGCGTCCGTCATTGGTGATTTTCAGCATATTATCCTCATAGGGTTCCACCAGGTTATTTCGGACCCGTTCGGCTCGTTCAACCAGCTCCATAAGCATCTCCTTCTGCTGATCGGACGGTTTAATCACCACATCTTCATAGATAGCTTTTGGTACCGGGAGTTTTAGCATATCCGGGGTTTGAATGTCAGCCACCTCCTTAAAAACGGCCATCAGCTCCGGCAGATTATAAAACCGGGCCAGACGGGTTTTGGATCGATACCCGGTTCCTTCCGGAGATAATTCAATGGCGGTAATGGCTTCGGCATAGGTCGACGCCCAGGCATCAAAGTGACCTAAATCCATGTCCATCAAGGTGTCGTACTGGAGATAGCGCATCATCGTATATAATTCGGTAATGCTGTTTGAAATTGGTGTGCCGGTGGCAAAGACCACCCCTTTGTTCTGGGTTAATTGATCCAAATACTGACATTTATTAAACATATCAGTTGCTTTTTGCGCTTCACTCTGCCCGATTCCGGCCACGTTTCGCATCTTAGTATACAAAAAAAGATTTTTGTAGCTATGCGCCTCATCCACAAACAGCCGGTCAATCCCCAATTCCTCAAAGGTAATAACACCATCTTTTCGGGTGTCATCATTGAGCCGGTTCAGACGCAATTCCAGCGACTTCCGGGTTCTTTCCAGTTGTTTGATGGTGAACTGTTCCTCATTATTGCGTTTGGCATCATCGATGGCCATTAGCACATCATCAATCTGACTGTCCAGGGCCTGTTCCTGAAATTCTTTGGATAGGGGGATTTTCTCAAATTGAGAGTGGCCAATAATAATGGCATCATAATCACCGGTGGCGATCCGGGAACAGAACTTCTTGCGGTTATCCGGTTCGAAATCTTTCTTCCGGGCCACCAGGACATTGGCCCCGGGATAGAGTGCCAGAAACTCGGCTCCCCATTGTCCGATTAAATGATTGGGAACCACGAACAGGGCTTTGTTGGACAAACCCAGGTACTTGCTTTCCATGGCAATGGCGGTCATCTCAAAGGTCTTGCCAGCCCCTGGACAATGACCAAGCAGGGTATTTCCGCCGTACAGCCCCCGGGCAATGGCATTAAGCTGATAATCCCGCAAACGGATCTCCGGCGAAATGCCATGAAGGACGACATGGCTTCCTTCGTATTCCCGGGGCCTGATGCTATTAAACAGGATATTATATTTCCTGGTTAAAACCTCCCGGCGCTGTGGCTCCTGAAAGACCCAGTCCCGGAACGCTTCTTTAATCAGCTCCTGCTTCTGATTGGCCAGAATGGTTTCATTTTTATTGAGGATCCGCACATCGTTTCCATCAGCATTTTGCGTCGTGTCGTAAATCCGGATATCCTTCAGGTTAAGGGAATCCTCCAGGATCCGGTAAGCATTTGCCCGTTTGGTGCCATAGGTGACATTAGCCAGGACATTATCGTAGGTATCGGCGTTCTTGCCCTGAACGTTCCAGACCCCGGTATAAGGGGAATAATGGATCTTGATGGATTCACTGTTAACCAGATAGGTTGCCGGTTTAAAGGTATCAACCATGAAATCCTGGATATAGCTGGGATCGATCCAGGTTGCTCCCAACCGTACTTCGATTTCCGATGCTTCCAGATCCCGGGGTTGGGCAGCTTCCAGTGCAGTGATGTTTGGTAAAAGGGTTTGAGCCTGATCGTTGGGTAGGTTTTCAAACAGCTGACGGACATGATCCAGCTTCCGGCGGACATTTCCGGACAGGTATTCATCGGCGGTGACAAAGGGAATGTCCGGGGCATCGAAAAAGTTTTGGGGGAGCTGCTCCGGATCCAGATTGCCAAAATCCCGGAAGATCAGCCCCTCCAGATCGTTAATGATAACTTCCCGGGGTTTTCCGGTTAAACTGCTCATATAGTCCAGATCGACCTTGGCTTTTTCGCTGATGGAAACCAGCAGCGCTTCATTGGAGGTGTCTACGGCTGTAACCACCTCATTGGTACGAATGGTGCGCTTATAGAAGATGTCTGATTTTTCTTTAAAGGTGCCGTCTTCATTTAAAACTTCCAGAGCGCATAGGAGCCAGTAGGATCCATCCTCATCAAAGGCCCGGCGGTTCCCGGTGGCGTTAATCAGGCCATGTTTCTTGGCAAAAGCATCGTATAAGATATGCAATTCTTCCTGTTTCTTTTCAATCTCCTCATTACTGCCATTTTCCAGTTGCAGGGCAATCAGTTCCCGGGTACAGTCCCGGAGGCCGATCAGCCCTATAATCCGACTCGTCGTGGCTGCGGGTTTATCCATCCTGTTCATCACAGAATTTTCCCGGTAGTAAAGTTCATCATCAACCAGGGTATAACTGTAATTGGCCACATCCGGATCGGCGGGGATGGTAGCCCGGTCATCTTCCATAAGGCTTTCAGCTTCAATTTCCACCTGGGGGAACTGATAAGACAGATTGCCCAGGGCTTTTTCCAGCTCAAGCTTCAGATCGTTCCCTGGGATCGGCAGACAGGCAGATTCATCGCCGAACCGTCCAGACACCATTTGCATTTCTCCCAAAATCATTTCCGGGTGATCAATGAAATACTGATTTATGGGGATCCCATTTTCATCCATTCCCAGATGTACCCAGGATTCATCCGTTGCCAAAACCTTCCGATCCCGTTTCTTCAGGAAAATGATGTCCGATGTTACCTCGGTGCCGGCATTCGCTTTAAAGGCATTATTCGGCAGGCGCACGGCGCCGATTAATTCCGCCCGTTCAGCCAGATACTGCCTGACCATGGGCGACTTCTTATCCATGGTTCCCTTACTGGTGATAAAGGCTAACACACCCCCATCCCGCACCTTATCGAGAGACTTGGCAAAGAAATAATCATGGATCATAAAACTGTGTTTGTCATAAGCTTTATCATAAACCTGATAATCACCAAAGGGGACATTCCCGATGGCCACATCAAAAAAGTTATTGGAGAACTGAGTTTTTTCAAACCCGCATACGGATATGTTCGCTTCCGGATATAGGGCTTTGGCGATCCGGCAAGTAATCTCATCCAGCTCCACGCCATAAAGCTTCGAATCCTTCATGGCGTCCGGCAATAAGCCAAAGAAATGGCCCACGCCCATCCCTGGTTCCAGGATATTCCCTTTGTAGTAACCCATCTGCTCCAGTGCGCCATACATGGCTTTGATAATAGCCGGCGCTGTATAATGGGCATTTAGTGTTGATCCCTTGGCCGAACTGTATTCTTCCTCGGTAAGTAAGCCTTTTAATTCCTTGGCTTCCAGCTGCCAATGGATATTATCCGGATCGAATGCCTGGGGTAATCCACCCCAACCCACATATTGGGATAAAATCGCCTGTTCTTCCGGCGTGGCCATCCGCTTTTCTTTTTCAATCTCTTGCAGGGTTTGAATTGCCAAAACATTGGCTTTAAACTTTTGTCGTGGTGAGCCTTCACCCAAAACATCAGCAGTGATTTTATAATTTTCCGGTTTAGGGGTATTGCTATCCGTTTTTTTTTGGTCGCTGTGATCCCCTTCATCCTGATCCGCTGCGGATACATCGATCAATTCCTGATCTTTAGCATCTTCCGGATCCCGATCAAAGGTTATAAATGATTTGGTTTCTCCATAGCTTTCAACATACGGTTCCGGATCCACTTCCTGGTATGCTCCCGGCACGACGTATTGGCCGGCTTCAATGAGTTGTCTGACTTCCCCGGCAATCTCTGACCAGGACAAGAAATAATCAATCGACGGATCGGCAGTCTTTTCAAAGCGAATTCCAGTCTGATCAAGATGCTGCCGGTAAATATCCGTGAGATTCCCGAGCACCGGGACTTCGCTGAATAAATAAGTGTTTTTAATCACTTCGCCAAACTCATCATTATTTTTGGTTTCGGATAATAAATCATAGATTACGGGCCGGGTGTAGTCGTCCGGGGTCACGTTTATTAGCAGATCACGAATGTCGTCCATCGGAATTGCCGGTTTTTCGGGTTTTAATTCAGGGGCTTCGATCCGTTTTGCTTCATCAATCACATAACGTCCCTGGGCCATCAGTTCATCAATACGCTTTGCCACTTTTGGCCAGGATAAAAGGATGCTTTTTTCTGCTTCCTCCCGGCGTAACAACATCCCTTTGGCACTGTAATCTAACCAGCTGTGATCCGCTCCGGAAAGCCCACGGGATTGACTTTTAGTTCCATATATATCTTTAAGAAAATCTGCTTTTTCCTGATGCGAGTGGTTTTCGCTGAAATAGTTAATGATCGGTTGTTTTTCACCGGATGCACTGCTACCACTACATAAAACAGCATCCACTTCATCCTCAGTAATAAACATCGCCGGTTCCTGGTAATCAAACCCGTTCGCCTGATACTCCCGGCGCTCCCGCTTTAAATCACGGAGTCGGCTTAATAACTCATCCGGCTTGTGGAAGTGAAAACGTAAAATGGATCGGTCAACCTTATATTTTTTGACAAACCCGTCCAGTCCGTTAATAATTTCATCCAATTTTTCCGGATCAGTGTAAAGTTCAGCAATCCGAGCTGAACTATCCGGATGACCCCCACGAAAAATGTCATCCTCCATAAAAAATTCCCCGGATCGATCCTGATGCAGATGCCAGAGTTTATCTGCCAGTTCTTTGCGTTCGTGGCCATCGACCTGATCAAGCTGTTCCTGGCCCATATAAAGACCATTTTCCAAGAGTTCCCCGATCCGCTTTTCAACCTGTTCCCAGGACAGGGTGGTTTTCATAAAATTACTTTGTACCGTGTTCCCCCTAGCGATCTGAATGCCGTTTTTATCAAACCAGACCGCCACTTCTTTTTCATCAATGTAAAACCCTTTGCCACCGGTGCGGTATTCTGCTTGCAGGAAAGCCACATTGTCTTCAGCCGGCAGCTGCTTTTTATATTGGGCGACAATGCGTAACTGACTATCCCGGTTATTGCCGGCACTGCGAAGAATGACATCAATATCATGTTGGGGCATAGAAAAAGCGGAGGGCTGTTGGCTCTCCGCTTTTTGGTTGGGTTTTATTGGCTCCTGTTCAGGCTTAAACAGGCTTAGTTGTAAATGAGTTCCGAAAGAACGATCTCGTTGGCCAAGTGTTGAAGGTTGTTCATATGACCCGCCCATTCCAGGGGCTGGGTTTTCTTGTCCGGGGCCGGATGATTTTTCATCATCCCCGCCATGATCAGCTCCAGTCGGCGCTTGGCTGCCTGATCCACTTCCACCAGGTGTTCGTTGATCTTGTCGTCGAAGATCAGTTCCATCAACAGATCCGGCTTGAATTCCTTCAGATACTGGTTCCTTAAGTTCCCGTACTTCCCGATTTCCTGACTGGGTGGAGTCAGGGGTTTGATGTCCGGGGTCAGAAACTCCCCTTCCTGGTGATAGGTCAATTCCATAGGTTTGAATGTTTCCTGGTTCTTGTTCATTTTTTAGTTCTCCTTCTATTTGATTTTTCAGTTGTTCCATTTCAATGGTTTGCACCAGTTTTCCCATTTCAATGAGAAAGGGTTTGGTGGTACTCGTTACATTATTACCCAAAAATATCAGCGATTTAAAGTTATTGATGTTTTTTATTTGTGCAAAATCTTCCGGCTTAAAATAATCCCTGGGGTTATAGCCACATCGGGATAAAATCTGATAAATCACACTGTTATCATACAGAGTGGCAAAGCCACTCACATCCAGATTCCTGAGATAAAGTCTGTTTGATTCCATGATCTCAGTCTTAAAATACTCAAACTGATCTTTATTTCGCACTTTCATTTCTGTCATAATGTAGTATGGCAGCGTATGCTTCAAGCGTGTTTCCTGGTAATGTTCAGTCGCTCGTTTAATTATCTCGACTTCATCCACATTTTCCAGACTCCACAATTTAAAATCCGGGCCATCCGGGTTTCGCTTATGAGTATCACTCACATCAAAAACGTTGGTAAAATCGTATTTGCCCCGATCATCAATGACCAGAATCCGCTTTGATCCAACGTTTATGGTGCGGTTTAATTTATGGTTCCATGCCTTAATTGAGGTCACTGCTGTGGCATCCGGTCGCTGAAACACGATCAGCATTTGATTGTAAAACGAATACTTATAATGCCAGGCTGAGCGTTCCAGAAAGGTCATCCAGTTTTCAGGTGTCTGAAAATTTTCTTGCGCTATTTGGGGAAAATGTTGAATTTCTCTTGAGTTCATTCTATTCACCTTTCGTCAATATGGATTTGTCATTGTGATTGAAAAGAAAAAAGAGATCCGCTTGGATCTCCTTTTAATGTATTTCCTGTATTTTGTTTCCTCGGGAAACAAGATTGCGATTTTTCATTTCCTGTTTCCTCGGAAAACAAGATCGTGATTTTTCATTTCCTGTTTCCTCGGGAAACAAGATCGTGGTTTTTCATTTCCTGTTTCCTCGGGAAACAAGATCGTATTTTTCTATTTCCTGTTTCCTCGGGAAACAAGATTATTGTTCAGGTTCCCATTCTTCATCAATTTCAAGGGCTTGAGAATTGGACAGAATGTTGATATATTCATTAATGCGTTCTAAAAGGTTGTTTCCGATCAGTTCCGCCATTGCTGAAACATCATCATTTCTAAAATACGTGTCGAATGCTTCATAATATTTTTTCCGATCTGAAAATTTCACATTAACGGGCAGATAATTATTCTGCATCAGATCAAGATTAAGGATTAACCGACCGGTACGACCATTTCCGTCAATAAAGGGGTGAATCCCTTCAAATTCTAAATGAAACCGTGCCACTCGCTCAATTGGATGAAGTGTTGACTTCCACTGTTCATTCTTTAGAATCAATTCTTCCATGGATGGCTGTATCTGAACCGGCTGCACCGGCTCGATAAAGGCTCCTGCAATTGAAACCGGTATTCGTCGATAAATCCCCTTATCTTTGGGTCGATTGATTAAAACTAAGGAGTGAATATTTTTAATAACTGCTTCGGATAAAATGGCTTTTTCACTCACCAGGTCTTTAATATATTCAAAGGCGTCCCGATGACCGATGGCTTCCAAATGATCTTTTAATGGTTTTTGATCAATGGTAAGTCCTTCTAAAACCATGGCAGTTTCTCCAAGCGTTAAGGTATTGCCTTCAATCGCATTGGAGTTATAGGTAAACTGAACCATAAATGATTCGTTGAGTCGTTCTAATTCTCCTTGCGTTAAAGGCCGGCAGGACTGAAGGACGTTATTTTTATTTTCAATTTCTTTTATTAGCTGTTCAATCTTCAATCGGTCATCCCTCACTTTCTTAGCGTACTTTCTTTGACAACGTAAAATGTTTAGCTAATGATAACACAATTCACGCTACCTTATCATCTATTTTAAAAAAACCTCCCTTCAACCTGTTCACCGTTCATCAGAATGAGCTTGTCATTGAGATTGAAAAAAAAGAGATCTGCTTGAATCTCCTTGTGATGTGTTTTCTGTATTTTGTTTCCTCGGGAAACAAGATTATATTTTTGACGTTCCTGTTTCCTCGGGAAACAGAATCACTGTTCCGGTTCCCAATTATTGCTCTGACTATTTTCTTTTTCTTTAATTATTTTTTTTAATTTTAAATTCTCATTCTCAAGTAACTCGCATTTTTCCTTCAGCATTAATAAAGCTTCTTTGCTTCTGTTAAGTTCAATTTCTTTTTCTTTGAGTTGATTCGTTAGTATCACATTTTCTTCAAATAGTTGATTAATATAATTGATTGTTCGATCTTTCTGATAGCCTTTATCTCCTGAAGACTCGTTTTTCAGGCGTTTTTGATAATTAAGTTCTTCAACTAAAATTCTTAAATCATCAGCATTCCCACCAGATATTTCTGAGATCTTTTTAATGCTTGGATTTATATTTTCAACTAAAACCGATACTGTCTTTTTGCTGTCTTCTTCGATCCGTTGCACTCTTTGTTTCATATCTCCAGTATCTTGTCTGACATCTTCACTTTTTTTAAAATCTTTAAACAACGTAAGAATACCAGTACATAATGCTCCAAAAACGCCGATTAGAGCAATGACTATTCCTAACGAACCTGCATCCATTTTACTTCCACCAATTACCCAAAAACTGATAACTAATGTCAGCATAATTAATATCATGCTTATCATGAAATTTTTAATAAAAACACCACCCTCATTTTTTTCACACCAAACTTTAAGGCATTTTCTTCTCGGATAAACTATTAAATTGATTATAATCCTGTTTCCTCGGGAAACAGAATCACATTTCCTGCTCCCATTCTTCTTCATAGTCTTCAGACTGTGCCCCGGCATTAAGTTGATTCAAATGTTCTTCCATCGCCCCGATATGTTCTTTATAGGTATTGTTGATCTTGTCCATGGACAGGTTCAAGCTAAATTTTTTCTGTTCTTCTGCCGGCAGCGCTTCGATCTGTTCCAGAAAACTCTGGTAATGGGATGCCAGATGATCTTTGGTTCCTTCAGTGACTTCCAGGCCAAAGCGACTCAAAAACATAATGGTCAAACCGTCGGCTTCAAATTCATGCTGGTGTTCACTTATTTCGGAACGAAATGCTTCAGCCCTATGGTCTAAAAAAGCATGGGACATTTCATGCAGAAATGTCCCGAGCTTTTGAGTATCCTGGAGTTTTTCGTTCAGTCTGATTTCATTGGTATCTGGCGTATAGGATCCCCGTAATTTGATCGAGCGCAAAGCTGTTTCCTCAACCGGGAATCCCTGGTTTTCACAATAACTCCGTAGCTGCTCATATAAGGTGGCATGATCCTGAGATACTTCCCCAAAACTCACTAACCGGGGGTATTCGGCTACCGGGCAGTCGGTTTGGGAAATATCAAAAACCGATCCCAGTTTAAACCGCATGACCGATTTTACCTCGATCTCTCCCCGCTTGATCCGCTCTCGTTCGCTTTTGGTCGCATTAATTAAAGGAGTGGACGTATTTTCCCCATCCCGATAAAAATAAGACGCTTTAACCGGTACCAGAATCTTCATGCTTTTTTGACCCTTCTGCACCTGATAACCTTTTTCCTTATAAAACTGATAACTGCCCACAAAGGATGCCCTTTCATTTTGCGAAAAAATAAGCTGCTGATTTCGGGGGCTGTAACGATAAAACTTTGAAGAAAACTCTAAATATTCAGCAATGACCGCCGGATCACGCTTGAACGACTCACCCAGATTAATTATTTTCTGGTTATAGAGATCCATTTCTTTTTTAATATCTTCAGGACTTCGCTTCTCATACTTGGCCATTTACCGATCTCCCATTTCTCTTAAAATACCCATCTGAACCTGTTTTGGCAATAGTTCCAGTGGTGCTAAATCTTCATCAGCAATCTGTTCGCCGGCAGTAATAAATTCCTCCGGAACTTCGACATAAAACCACTCACCATTCTCATTTTTGACAATCGCTTTGCCATTCATATAACCGATCACTTCATTTTCAATTGCTAAAGCTTGCATTTTTTTCCTTTCTGCCTGTTTCCTCGGGAAACAAGACGTTCGTATTTTTAATTTTGTTTCCTCGGGAAACAGAATTACATTTCCGGCTCCCATTCATCCTCACACGATTGCTCCGGTTGCTGTTTTGAAATATCACTAAACTGCTCATAAACCTGGCTTTCGTCCCACTGTAAGCCCTGTTCGTCCTGGCGAATATTGGTGGCTTGAATGAATTTCCGGCCGTTAAATAACAGGGCGTCGCTCCCATTTACATCCAATACCACCGTCTGATCGGAAGCATTGGTTTGAAAAACATCGCCTTTTCTTAATAGATTGCATTGCGGATGCTGATCAATTTTTATTCCGTCCTGATAATTTTTCATCTTTTCACTTAAATGGTTACAGCCATAGAAAATATTATTTCCCATACTGATATCCGCCGGCATTTTCACGTCATGGATGATCGAATTGGCAAAGGCATAATTCCCGATTTGGGTAATTGAATCCGGTAGAATCAGATCGGTTACACTGGTATTATTGTAAAATCCCCAATCCGCTACCGCCGTAACCGGGTAAGAAATCCCCTGATACTCGACCAGCTCAACCGGTGAAATTGGAATATTAATCGGTCGTACATCATCGTGGAAGTTTGAACCCTGCAACACTGCCCGGTTATTTTCTGGATCAATGGCAAAACATAAACCTTCTCTGATACAAAATGGATTGTTGTAATACTTCTTTATTTCTGCCAATGGTGGAACGATCCGATAATCATCAAAGTAACGGGCAGCTGCCCACATGAGTTTTTGGGTATCGTCATCAATTTCCGCATCGAATGCCCAGATAAATTGATCCCCATTAAATAACAGCAAGTCATTTTCATGCGCTTCCAACGTAACTAAATACTTTGCAAATGATCCGTTTTTAATTTTCTGCATTTTTTCTCCTTTTCGAATATCTTGTTTCCTCGGGAAACAGGATTGTTCTTTTCGACATTTTGTTTCCTCGGGAAACAGGATTATCTGTATTCCCATATTCAACGATTAATAGACATCGATCCATTTTGAACATATAAAAAAACGCCATGCATCTGGAATAGCACAGCGCCTTCCCGGCTTTATATAACCGGATTCAAGTTCGTGCTGTAATTCAAATTTCATTTTTTCCACTTCAAACATAACGGCGATACGAAAATCTAAAACCGGCTTGATTATTTCACCGGTTCGTTGATTGATCCAGTTCTGCCCATCTGTTTTTAATGGCGTGACTGACGGGATATAGCTATCTTTTAAGTCTGTGATATCTTTTTTATAAATCGATTCCGAAAGAATGGAATGTTTCAGGTCAGTCTGTAAAACCTTCAGGGCAAAATCCAGACAAGCAATTTTCCCAGTAATATCCTTTTCCATGGCAAGGCCATTCTGAATGGCAAATAATGCATCGTCAAAATTTTCTTTAGATCCACCGATGTAAATTTTCAGCTGTTTTGGTTTCTTTTTTCCAAACATCGGCTCACTCCTTTAGAAATTCTTCAAGCAGTTCAATGATGATTAACTTGATTCGGGTTTCCGTTGGTGGAAAGCGATAAATCAAACTGCCCAGTTCATTGCATACAATCAGGTAATTTTCATCAATTAATCCCCTTCGCATGATCATCAAATAGTGTAAATAGAACATGTAGTTATAACCGCTTTGATACGACTTCCTGCTTTTTGTCTTTTTGAGTTTTTTGAGAAATAGGCAAAGCGCTTCTCTGGCTTCAGTATTCAATTCTGGTGGGGAATCAAAATGATATTTCCTGAAAATGTCAAACAATTCTTTAGTAACTGTGTCCATTGCTGTCAATTACTCCTTTTTTTTCTGATTATCTTGTTTCCTCGGGAAACAAATGCGCTTTAATGATCGACACTCTGAATTTCTGTTTCCTCGGGAAACAGACTACCTTTATGCTTCCGGCTCCCAATCATCGTCAATCTCATAGTCTTCTTCCCGGGTCAGATCCGCATGAACCCGATCAAACCCGTCATTTAGCAGATTAAAACCCTCATTTTCAAACCGCTCATGGATTTGATTCAAAAGCTCCGTTCCCTCAAAACGATTTTCCACTACCAGCAGCGCCTTAATCATTTCCGCTTCATTGGTCTGCTTCATGCTGGCCAAATCCAGTTTGAGATCCTGGAAACCCAGGTTTTCATAGTTTTTGGGAATCTGATCAATCGACTGATAATAATTCCCGAAATCCCAGATCAATTTACCTTCAATCATCTGGATGCCATGGGCTTTGATAAACTGAGTCCCGGTAAAAAGCAGGGCATCACTGCCCTGCACATCCAAAACCACTGTCTGATCGGCTCCATCGGTTCGGATGAAGTCCCCTTTTTTAACGGCTGCTGTCATTACGAAACCCCCTGCTCATTTCTTTTCAATAACTGTCTGAACAATTCTTTATTAGCGTGCCATCCCATGATATTGGGAGCATACTGACTAAACTTTGCCGTTGGGAAGAAGGTTTTAAGTGTCGCTTCTTCTTCCGGAGCAATGAAATTTAATAACAGGTTGATTTCCTCCAGCTCATCCTTCTGGTAGTGTGCCAATGCCTGATTTAAAGCTGCCCGTTCAAAGCACTTGCCGGCACCACACAAAATTTTAATGTGCCCCTGACTAAAGGGTTCAATCACATCTTCATTCAAAACCCCCACATCAAAGATGATGTAATCATAGGTTTTCATGACCAGGCCATTCCGATAGAAATAATCGACCCCCTTGGTCTGATGCCATTCCCCATCCTCGATTTCTTCTTTTTTCATGCGGTAGGCTTCGATAATCGGCTTGAGATGATTATGATCATTGGCTTCCATATAGGCAACCATTTTTCCCTGATTGGCCAGATAGTTGGCCAACTGGATGGCCGTGGTGGTGGTACCGGTTCGACGCTGGGAGCCGGCCACGATAATAAACTGTTCCTCCGGTTCAGCTCGTGTTTCCGGTTCCATGGGATCCGCTATGACTGTCTCAATAAATGGCATTTCAATCAGCGGTTGGTCATCGACAACAACCGGCCTTTTAATGATTTCTGCAATCGACGGCTGCTCAATGGCCACGGCTTCATGAATCTCATCTTTTAGCAGCTGATCCTGATAGGTGATTCCGGTCCGACTGACTGCCTTTAGAATCTGGGCTTCAAATTCCCTGGGATCGCCGGTAATGATATTATAGACTTCCCGATTCAATAGCTCCTGTTTCAGCTCTGGGGTGATCTCCCGGACAAAGATGATCAGTCGCTGTTCAAACCAATCCTGAATGGCGTGTATTGCCTTAAATAAACCCTCTGGAATATCAAGCAAACACTCCAGATCCACCGCCAGATAGCGATAGGATGCAAATTTACTGAGATCATTCTCCACAAAGGCTGCCAGTTCATAATCCCCGATGAATTTTTTAATCGGCATCCCGTTTTCCTTTTTCAGAAAATCAAAAATCCCATTGTTCTGGTTACTGGTTACATATAAAAGCATGATTCGTTTCCTCCTATTTCGTGAATATCAGTACAATTAACATGATAAAATTGATGATGGAGAACCCACCACCAATCATAAAAAAGAGCTGTTTAAAACCTTCGGCAAATAGAAGCGTATTGACCCGATCCATTAAACCTTCCATTTTTCCCAGGGCTTCATCACTCTTTGTCTCGATTTTATCCAGGGCCTCGTTATACTTACCGGTGAGTGCATCCAGTTCTTTTTCCCGCTCCCCCACGATATCGGTCTTGGTCTGATTAACCTGTTCGACCAGATTTGTAAAAAGCTCATCGAGTTTCTTTTGGGAGACTTCTTTGGATTCGTCAAAATGTTGACTGAACGACTCAAAGGTTTTAATGATGGTATCGCACTGCTGCTTAAAGTCGATGGTGTTTTTTTCAATAATCGCCAGCTGAAGGTCATTGCTCTCGACGCCTTCCCGGAAAGTCACCATTTGATCCTTGATCTGATCCGCCATTTTTTTGATGGTTTCTTCTGATCCCTGGACACTCAGGTTTGCCTGTACGAACATCCGCTCAATGCTCTCGATCCGTTTAAATTCACTTTCTTCTTTTTCAGCTTCTTCCAGATTTTTTTCTACCTCACTGAGCTTGCCGATGACCTCATTAACCGCATTAAAGAGAATCGTATTGGATTCTTCCAGATCCTCAGCTTCTTCGTATTTTTCTCCGGACTCTCCAACCAGCTCCCGGATATCTTCCATCAGCGCCGAAATATGCCGGATATGGGAATTTTTCTGGGTATAGGACTCTCGGAAATAAATGAACTGCGATGCAAATTCCTCAACGGATTCCCTAAGAATTTCGGCTTCTTCCGGGGTTAAGTTTTCATCGTCCACACCATTGAGGGTCTGCATAAACTTGAGAATATCATCTCTGAAGCTTTTCGCTTCCTTTGTCTTGTTGGTTTCCACTTTTTTCATTCTTTTACCTACTTTCTCTCATTAATTAATTGATTAATTCTACCTGAAATCATAGCCCCCTAAATCAACAATCCTTTGCTTTTTAGTGGCACTATCCTCCTGTATAACATAGATCGGCACATATTGTCTGCCCCATGATAGACACTCCGCTTCGGTCGGCAGCCACATATCAATAACCTTCCGTTCTTCATCCACAGCACCCCCACGATCTTCGACCACATAGACCCCGCCGTTTGGCTGATCGGCTCGGACAGGAATGTAAATTCGGGTACCTGATTCCAGACTGGGATAACCGGCAACTGTCCGGTTGGCAGTAGTGGTCGTCCCGGAAGATGTGGTGCCATAATCACAATAAGCTGTGATCTGAGAATTCACCATTTCGGCGGTGCTTAAATCAATTTCGCCGGATAATGCAGCGTCACTATCGGAAATGTAAAGCATCGGATCCACATATTCACCGTCGGCTTTTATTTCAAAATGAATGTGTCCCCCCTGGGTGCTGCCGGTTGCACCGGTCAGGGCAATCTGCTGTCCCCGTTTGACCATATCGCCGGCATTAATTGACCAGGATCCGGACGTTAAGTGACAGTAGAAAGCGGTGATTTCCTTCCCGTCTTTGGCCTTTCCGACATTTAAAATAATGGTGTTCCCCCAACCGCCGTTCATCCCGGCATAAACAACGGTTCCGTCACCAATGGCATAGCAATTCGAGCCATCGGGTGCTTGAATATCAATCCCGGTATGCATCCGCACATCACCGTAAATCGGATGTACCCGTTCACCGAACAGGTTTGTTTCATCAGATCGATCCAGTTTGTATTCGGCATCCAGTGGCCAGGCAAACTGGCCATTGCCATTGGCTTTTCCCGGTAATAAATATTGATACTCGGTTTTTAATTGCAGCACAACTGCCAGGATATCCGGATTGGTAATGATACTGGTCAGCATGGTGATGGGGGTAGACAGAATGTATACAAGGGTTAAAACCAGTCCTAAGACCAGCCCCAATAACCCGGCCAGTATTCCCAGGACGATGTTTCTTAATTTCTTGTCCGTTGCAACTGCGGTCGCTGCTTTGGCAATGACTGGAATCGCCATGACTACCGACCACCCCGATCCCCAAAATACTTAAATTTGTAATCGGCCACATCAAAGGACATACTGATCCGATCCCGACCGATGATAAAGAGTCCCTTTCCTCTGAGCTTGGCAGTTAAGACTTCCTGCTCGGCTTCGGTTAAAAAATAGAGTTTTTTCAAGTCCTGAAGGTTCTGTCCGGTGGTTCCCAGCATAATCTTGTAACAGGGCTGATCCAGAAGTGCCTGGCCATACATTTTAATACTGGGGTTTAAGAAATCCTCAACCGCATGAGAAATAATCATAATGCCGGCCTCATATTTTCGGCAGCGCTTCATGGCATTTCTGAGAAATATCAGCGATTGCGGCACCCGTTCATCAATCATCAGATAGGATTCATCACAAACCAAAAGGATCCGCTCATGACGATCCCGACTCATTTCCTGCCAGGCCCAGGACAACAGATTAAAATATTGGGTCGATTTGATGGTGTCGGATGAGTTGTTTAGATCAAAGGTATCCAGACACACACACCGGGCATCCGATTTTAGTGATGTGTAACCCGACCACAGGAAGGAATCCCCTCCAATGGCCAGATCTTTAAAGATAATGGCCAGATCCCGATAATCCGTATACGCTTTTTCGCTAATACCCCGTTCCTGTTCGGCTTCTTCCAATTCGATCAATAAATCATACAGATCCCTGAAGGTCGGAAAATCAGTGTTTTTCATGGTGGTCACATCCGTATCCCAAAAGATATTGAAGCGATTATAAAGGGTAATGACTGCATCCTTCAGTAATGCTCGGGTAATATCAGTCAAATCTTTGAAATACAGCGAAAAAAAGACGTCCAGCGTTTTTAAATGAAGGGCCATGGCACCAAATTTTCGGACATCCCTTTCTTTTTCATTATCTTTTCCTGTTTCATCGTCCTTCTCAAGATATAAATCTTCTTCCAATGGTAAAATTTGAAGGGGATTGATCAGGTGCTTACCATCCCCGCCGGCATTGATCCAATCCCCGCCAAGATTTCGGCATAAGTCCTGGTATTCCCGCTCGGGATCGATAAAAATGATCCGGGTTCCCAGGGCGTACTCCATCAGAGCAATGTTTTTGATAACTGTTGATTTTCCAGATCCCACATCACCCAGCACCACCACACTGGAGTTGGTGCGATCTTTACCACGCTTCCAGAGATTCAGACAAACTCGACCTCCAGTGGAGTCCCTGCCATACAGAAACCCTTCCTGATCGTTATAGCCACAACTGGCAAAAGGGAAGCCCCCCAGAACAGATGAAATAGGCATGACCGTTTTAATGATCTGTTGAACGTTCTTTTCCTGGGTGCAGGCTGGAAAAAGATTGCGAAAGCCTTCCTTTTGCAGATAAGGAAAGGATCGAATCTTCGTTTTTTCCATCAAAAAGGTACTTTGCACCTTTCGGCACATCTTATTGAACACTTCCCGGTCGTTGGCCATGGGCATAACCGATATCCCCACACTGCCAACCACTTCCTGTTCAAACTCAATGTTTTTGAGCATTTTGATCGAGTCTTCCTCCCGCTTGATTGCATTCATCTCGGCCAGGGCATCTTTTCCACTGGCTTCCTGGGCTTTTTCCCGATGTTGATTAACGGACTTGTTAAGATTATTAATAAAATCGGCATTCTCAATTTTATCAAACTCAATGGAGAAGACTGTTCCGGGGATATTGGACAGTTTCCCCAACCACCCATAATCCCGGTGCGCCGGATATTGGATCACGCCATACACCCGGGCCAGGTATTCGCCAATCCACAATTCATTGGGCTTGATTTCCATGTTGATGGGCGAAATAATATTCATCAGGGATTTATTTTCAGTAATTGCTGCTTTTTTTGATCGCCCCAATTTGGATCCCCGCTTGGGCTGTTCCGGTTGACTTTCCTCACTATTCCCAAAAAGTGACCGCCGTTCTTTTTTAGGCGCTTTGTCCTTCACCGGTTTTTCGGCTTTAATCCGTGCTTTCCGACTTTCTTTGGGTTTCTCGTGCTTACGCATATGCGACCTCCTGTATTTGATCTGCTGCCACGAATTGACTTTCATGACTGTTTTTATATAAATCCATAATCGTTGTAATCTGGGTGCCATATTCCATATCTTCCAGATGACAATAGGCCGGGTTATTAATCAGATTACACAGTCTGACAATTTCCTGCTGCTTTAAGATCTCACCGGTGATTGTTCCACTTGCCAACCGGCTTTCAATATCGGTAATCCGCTTGAGAAAGTCCCGTTCAATACCGACTTCATAATCGTCCCAGACGATGAAATAAAACTGGCGCTGAACAATTTCCCCGGATTCGGCAAAGTGATGCATCTCCAGCATTTCCTTGCCCAGAATGTCCTTGACCACCGGCTCGGTGGTTTGAGTCCAGATCCGGGAGTATTCTTCCACCAGAGGAAAAATATCAACCGGCCTTTCCACGGAAAGAAAGCGCCAGGATGATTCCGGTGCCATCTGCACACACAATTGCTTACACAGTGAGCGTTTCTCGTTCTGTGACAGTAAATCCAGAGAAATGGCGTCCACCCGGTAATAGGCACAGATTTTATTATCTTTGGTATAAAGAAAATTTCCTTTGATGTCTTTGACATTAATAAAATCGTGGACGCTGTTATGCTCCGGCTCCTTCTTCTTTCCTTTGAATTGAACCGTCTTGTTTTTCTTATTCCAGATGTTCATCACAATCAGTGCGATCACGCCAACACAACAAATAATAAGGGGGATGATTTTATCCATTTTGTTTTCCTTTCAATTTTTGTTTCCCGGGGAAACAGGATTCGTTTTGCGATTTTTGTTTCCTCGGGAAACAGGATTACATCTATTTTTTTGTTTCCTCGGGAAACAGGATTACATTTCCGGCTCCCAGACTTCTTCCTGACGTTCCTCCAGTTCTCGCTTAAGGCTGCTTTCTTCCGGTGTTACCGGTTGATGACTTAAATACTGATCCAACTCCGCCACATGATCCTGAAATGTTTTATTCATGGATTTAAAGGTCGCATCCAGTCGTTTCTGGTGATCACTTGGGGAGCCTTGAAGTGTTTCCCGATACGCCTGATAGGTTTTTTTGAGTCTTTCGTTTAATTCTGCGGGTGCTTTGAGGTTATTATGGGCCAACAGCATCAGAGCCACCCCCTGGGCTTCAAGTTGACCTTCCACCCCGTTATAATTGGGTTTAATCGTGGCCTGGCAATATTCCAATATCCCCGCCGTCAAGCTTTGATTTTCGACCATGTCCTTACCGGTTTTTATCTCCGGATCGTCATTTTCCGGCAAATCGGTTTGAGCAATGTCATAAATCGATCCCATCACAAACCGGGGGCCTTCTTTTGCATCATTGGGAACAAAGATTTGAATCGGATTTTCACCCTCCTTAACCTGTATGCCGTTTTCTAATAAGTCATGAACATTGGCTACCTGGATGGCGTTGGCATTCTGTGCAAAGATCAATTGCTGATTTCTGGTGGTATATTGCTGAAACCGGGTCGAAAACTGGATGAAATCCGCCAGTTTTTGGGGATCGGCATCGAACCCATCGTGAAGATCCAAAAGCATCAGTCCATACTCATCAACGTGATAAATCCGGTCTGTTACCGAAGCATTGGCCATCACCTGATCCGCCTTTATTTCTCCGTCGTTTTCCTGGGTCTTGGCTGCTTCGGTGGTAATGATGGGATTGGCATCATTGCTGACCGTCCGGGTTTCTGTGGGCGTTTGATTTACCGCATGAATGGCCCGCATCAGATCCGACATGGTGTTTTCCATGGTAAGCAACAAATCCCTGATTTTATCGATTTCTGGCGAATTGGAGTCCCTTGACAGGGTATTCGATTGAATATTCGCCACAGTCTCACTTGGGGTTTCCCGAACCGGGTTGTTTTTCTCGGCCTGATTGATTTCATCAATCTGTTGATTGGCCACATTTTTGATCTGTTCAAACCGGCTGTTGATCCCATCGAACTGATTGACCATCCAGGTGGCAAAACCAATTCGTGCCCGGTTGGTCACGTTGGAAAAATAGTTTTCGATCCCTTGGGCCACCGCAACACGCCTATCATCAAGCTGGATCATCTTCTCACCCAGGGAACGGATCACCGTGCGCCGGGGAATCCGACTATCCTGTGCAGCTTCGGAAAACTGCTCCAGACTTTTACTGGTGCGCTCCACGGCCTGATCCAGTGCATTGATCTCTTTGGCCAACGTTTTTTCCTCCCGGGTAATGGGATTGGGATCGATGAGCTGTTCCATATTTTTTAAATCAATCACCGGTTCCCGGGTTTGATTAATCACTTGCCGGCTGACCAATAGAAACTCCTTAAATGCGCTATCCAGCTTGTTAAGGAGATCGGTATCGATAAGGTTGCTACTTTCAGCAACGGCCTGATTTTCAGACTTGACTGCACTCGCTTCATCCTTGCTTTCGTCCGCAGCTGGCTTTCCAGCTGTTTGTCCCACCCCGGCAGCCTGCTTCAGCATTTTTGCTTTTTCTGATTCCACGATGGCATAGAGTATCCGGGCCGTTACCTCACCCAGCTGTAAAATCTGATCCATTCCAACACTTAAACTTGCATTTTGTCCATTTGCCATTTTTATTCTCCTTTAAAATTATTCATAAAAAGAAGCGCATTCTTTTCATTCGAAAATAAATGCGCTTCTACGTCCATCAGATCCCGAGTCGTTTGAATGACCCGCTCATCAGTCTTTTCTTTTTCAATCACAACATAGGGTACACTCTGGTTATCACAATCCATATAGAACGGTAGTTGTCAAGATAGTTGGCGGTTTTTCTTGAATTAACCGACTGACTTATTGGTTTCATTGGTTTCATTTGTTTCATTTGATTCATCTTTTTCAGGATTTAACCATACTTCGTTTTCCAGAGCCCACTTGCGAATATTTTTAGTCCAGCGGTTTGGATTATTCTGCCGTGCGGCCTCATAAACAGCTGTGCGGTTTGAAAAAATCTCTTTATCCATTCCGGTATGCCGCTGATTTGGGGTCAGGAAATTAAGCCCACTGTGGCAGTGTTCAAAATTATAGTAATGCGTAAATTCCAGAACCCATTGTCTTGCTTCCGGGATTGATTTAAAGCCCTTGTAAGGGTAATCAGGGCGATATTTGCAGGTTTTGAAGATGGATTCGGCATAGGGATTGTCATTACTGACTCTCGGTCTGCTTTTGGATGAAACAATTCCCAGTTTCTGAAGGGTTTCCATCAACGAAGCTCCTTTCATCGGACTACCGTTATCGGAATGCAGAACCAGCGGCTGTTTAGCGGTTGAAATCGTTTCTGAAAGCGCTGCTTTTCGAACAAGTATGCTGGCATTTTGTGCGGATTCTTCCGGCCAGATTTCCCAGCCAACGATCTTTCGACTGTAAAGATCCAGAATCAGATAAAGATAATAGTGAAAACCCTTTACCGGACCCGGCAGCCACGTGATATCCCACATCCAGACCTGATTCGGCCCTGTTGCTTTGTGGCTTGTGATCGTGCGCTTCTGAGGTTTTGATGAACGACCCCGATGATTATTCATGCCGGCTTCTTTCATCACACGGTATATGGAAGATTCGGATGCAATATAGCGCCCCTCCTCATCTGCCAGACGGGGAACAATCTGACTGGGTGGCAGACTCTGATATTTTTTCGAATTCACGACTTTTATTATCTCTTTCCGTTCTGCTGGTGTCAGTTTATTGGAGGGAGTTGGCCGAATCGCAACGGGACGCTGATCTTCCAGCGGTGTTGCCGGATTTTTCCAGCGTGAAAAAGTACGTTCGCTGATATTCAGCTCACGGCATGCCATAAATTGGCGGGCTCCGTTTTGAATGGCTTCTTCGATTAAAGCAGCAGCGATTTTGCGATCTGAGGTTGGGATCATTCGTCCTCGGGCTCCCCCCAGATCGCTTGTGCCTTTTTTCTGAGCACCAGTAATGCTGCTGTTTCAGCCAATGCTGCTTCCTTTCGCTTCAGTTCGCGATTGAGTTGGGTCACCTGTTTTTTTGATTCGCTTAGATCTTTTTTAAGTCTCTTTGATTCATTGGCAACACTCCCATTGGCATTGATGCAGGCATCACGCCAGGCTTCGATTTGTTCAACATAAAGGCCTTTTTCACGGCTATATTCAGCCAGCTCAGCCTGATTCATACGGGCTGTTTCCAGGACGATCAGAAATTTATCCTCACTGGACCAGTCTTCTGAAGTTCCTGTTCCCGATGGTGCTGCCATTCCGGACGCTTTTGCCTGCTTCTTCCACTTGAAAAGTGTCTGCTCTGAAACACCGGTTTCATTATGCAGCTGACGAACTGATTTGCTGATCGGCGGCAACATCTGCTGTATAATATGTTCTTTGAATTCATCGCTATATTGTGTCATGTGATACTCCTATCCTTTTATATATTTACTATAATATAGTAAATTCAATCACCTGACAACTATCTTAACACATAGTGAGAACAACCACCGGTCTTTATCCCACACTTCCATTTTTAATGTCTCATTCACAAAAGGCAATGCGATAAAACGATGGGTTTCTTCGTTAATGCGCCCCATGGTGCAGCACCCTGATTGGATTTTTTAATTTCTTCATGCTCATATCCTGGTATTCTTTTATCGAAATAACCTCCAGCTGATTATAAAAGAAGCATTTTTTAGAATGCTGCAACTGCACTAAAACAAAGAAATCATAACAGTCCAGGATAATTCCCGGTTTTGACACCTTTTTGTTTTTGTCAAATTTATCACCTTCCATTCCTGTTCCCGTTGTTTTGACTGTCTGCCCGATCTTAAAGACCGGCTGACCGGGGCATATCCGCTCGCATCCGTTTTTTGCCGTACTTATCTTCATCCTCACCCTCCTAGATTATTTTTAATTGCTTTCCCCTTTTTAGATATACCGAAATGACTGGGGTGGTACAAAATGATTCCATACCATAAACGGATTAATCGGGGTGTGATAAGCCCTCACATCCTGTAATTCAATGGCGTAGGCTGTGGCGTGGCCCCTAAAGTATGCATCATAGGCATTCTTTTTAATCCCTGCATAGGCTTCTGTTTCCAACCAGATAGTCGCCGGGCTATCCACCATAATCCGTTTAATGGTAAATTCTCCGATAAAGAGTCCCACCGGTTTGGTCACGTACATAACAATGGTATTGACCGGTTTTTTAAAGATCCGTTTCCGGTATTCAAAGAGTTTATTTCCATCCATGATCTCATTTGCATACTCCGGTTTTATGGACAGGAGTACATTTTCTCGACTTCTCACCGGCACCCCCTTATTTTTTATTATTAACCTGCCAATCGTCATATACTGTTCCGTTGATGTTAACGCTGTTGGTGGTCGCTGTCCCCAGCATCCCCCCTGGCGTCCAGGCATCGAATACCTCTGAATAAACCGCGTACTCCGTGTTGTCCGGAAACCAGAGCGGGGTAAAATGCACCCGGGCACTGCTGGCCGAGAACGGATTTGTTTTTAATTCCAGCACTGAATTTGACAGATTGCTGTTATTTGTAATCCCCATGCAGTCGGACAGGCGATTAAACTGATTAAAACTGCCGTTAGTCGTGACCCCGGTTTTAAAATTAAACTCCGGAAAAACCGTACTGGCATTCTGTGCCCCGGCTAACCATCGATCCGCTACCACATCGGCGTTACTGGCTACGGTTGTGCTTAAATTCAGGGCATAACCATAACCGGATTTAAAACTGGCCCCGCTGTTGGCTTCCTGGGTTCCGTTTTTAATCTCTGGCGTTACTGTCAGGATCGCCCGATAGGTATCTTCATGAAAGTTTGAGCCATCATAGCTGTGGCGTTTCCATTCATTGGCATCGGATCGGATCACAAGATAGGTGGAATCCACCAGTCCGGTGACTCCGCCATTATCCACTCCATAAATTTCAATGTAATACATGCCCTTGTCATAATGCTTAACCTTGGCCACATCCTCAATACTATGATCCTTTTCCATGTCGACGGTATAGGTATAAGAACCATCGCCATTTTGTATCATTGCTTCGGTCTTCACATCATCCTGGCTCCCGGCTGCACTCCAGACCTTACAGGTCAGACCGGCAATACCGTTGGCAGCATTCAGATGGCCAACCGTGATGGTAAAGGTCTTTTCCGAGTCCTGGATCGCCGTAATCTGATTGGTTGTAATGGTATCGTGGGCAAAAACCGGGGTTGGCAGTATAAACCATCCCAATAAATAAAGCAGGGTAAAAACCCTGCTAAACCGCTTCGTTATATTCATTTTTTCCTCCTTGGTGATTGAAAAAGAAATCAATCCGCTTTCCATTTGGCATACAGTTTGGTATCTTCATAAACCGGATAGGCATCAAACCGCCAGGGATTGGTACAGCCGAAATCCTTATACCAGCCCACAAAGGCAAAACCGTCACGACTTGGTGGATCAGGCGGGGTGATCAGGGTTTTGTAGTTGGTACTAATTGTGTTCACCGCACTTCCTCCCATGGAATCAAAACTGATCTGATACTGATTGATTGACCATTTGGCGTAAAGCTTCACCGGCCCGGTAATCCGGTCACTGGCCACTTTCCATTCCTGGGTACACCCGCTGTCTTTAAACCACCCCGAAAATGAATATCCAGTCAAAACCGGTGGGGTAATTGCCGGTAAGGTACTGTCATAATTCACCCCGATAGCCGGGATCTCATTTCCGCCTTTGGTGTTAAAGGTAACTTTATAAACCACCGGTATCCATTTTGCTTTGAGAGTTGTATCCCCCGTAACCTTGTCAATGGTGAAATTCCAGGGGCTTGTATACCCGGCATCCCTAAACCATCCTCCAAACACGAAATTATTTCGGATCGGCTGAGTTGGCGGATTGATCGTCGAGTCATATTTGGTCGTGACTGAAGCGCATGCACTGCCTCCCTGGGAATCAAAGCTGACCTGATAATCATTGATCGTCCACTTGGCAAACAAGGTGGTTGTTCCCCGGATCCTGTCGCTATTGAAATCAAAGGCATTGATACATCGGGCTTCCTTGTACCATCCGGAAAAGGTATGGCCGTAACGGACCGGATCCGTTGGCTTTGTAATCAAGGTATTATACTCGGTGGTAATCGGTGCGATCTGACTCCCACTTTGCGGATCGAAGTTGACCCGATATTTGTTTTTAATCACCGGTTTTTCACTGATATAGCAAAAGGCCGAAGCTGATGCACTCTCTCCGCTGTTGGTGCTGTCCCAGGTGGTTGAAAATATCCGGTTGCTGCCGGATACAGAATAACTGTTGTCGGTCACCGCTCCCCCCGGGGTATTAAATACTACATACTCCGTATCCGGATTGGCTATGGCGGTGACGGTGATGGTATACCAGTAATAGGTATGGGTGGTTATTGTCACCTTCCCTTCAGCATCGGTGCTGGAGGTTGTCCAGGAGTAGGAGTGGGTTTTCACACTGTTGGAGGTACTCAATACCTGGGGATCGACGATCCACTCGGTAAAATCGACCGGCACCGCACTATCCAGATAGGTACCTCCTGACTGTTGTCCCTGACCGGTAATTTTAATATTCTCATTGCCGGCAGTCCCCGGATTATAGGTTTTACTCCAGGTTTTTTCAGCTTTGACATAATCAATTGATTCCGGAGTATTGACCACAAAGGTGGCACTGTTTGTTTTAAAGATCACTTGATCCGTTTCAAGCGGTGTAACCGCATAGACCTTAACCGGTGTATTGATCAGGTATTTATTCTGATTTGGTACTACGCCAGTACGAATGATCTCCGGGTTTTTAAATTCTTCGGCCTTGATCGACAATTCTTTTTGTTCGCCGGTGCGTAATCCGGTTGATGTCATTGACTGTGGTTTAAAGCTCATGTGATCCGTTCCCCGGATAGTCGGCGTATAACTAAATGACCAAATGTAGCGATTCGGATCATCTGGATCATTTTTACGATTAATCCGGGTACCTTGGAAATAGCAATCCTGCATCTGACATTTGCCATCCAGATGGCTTTGCAGCATTTCCAGATCTTTATTATCGATGACCCCATCATCATTTACATCAGCTGCTCCGCAATGGGGACACCGCTCTCTGGCAGTGTAATCTTTGCAGCCACCATCGACATGAGCTTTTAAAATATCGTAATCCTCAGAATTAACCTGAAGATCACCATTCATATCCATTACCTGGTTATTTCCTTTTAATTGCTCATCACTGTATTCGGTTTGTGGGGTTAGCAGAAACTCACCCGTCCCAGAGTTAATCAGGATCTGATCAACGTCTTTATTGGAGGTGATTGAAATTGTGATATTATCCTCTGATGTTCCAGATGTACCGATAAAAGCCTTGGCACCTTCAGCTTGGACGCTGGGAGAAATAATCGACAGAGTCAATAAAAGCACTAATGCTATAAGGACGGTTCGCTTTTTAATCATTAATGTCTCCTTCCTAAAAAAGAAGTGATCAAGTATTAACTTTATCTCGATCACTTCTTTTGGTTTATTATTTTGTCTTGTCTTGTCTTTCCTACTGCATCTTAAAACCCGCCGGCGAAAGGTTGATGGATCGGTTAAGGCGTTAATTTCGGCAGATTTAGAAGATACTATTTAATTAGGTGCATTTCCAAAACAGAAACCAAATGCAACACTACCCATAAAAGGAGCCGTCACATAAGAATTTGAACCAGTGTTAAGTACTATCGCAAATGAACTATATGCACCATACTCTGAGTTATAATAAGGTGATCTCAACCACCAAGAAGCACTACTTGAATTCAATTTCTTGATTCGTGAAGCATTATCTGTAAATATTGGATATTGATAACCCTCTTAGTCTTTTACACTTTTTAGTATTCTTCCTTTACGGTAATGTTGTTAAATTCACTTGTGTAACTTCCATAAGTTGCTTTTATGAAATATCCAAAGTTTTTATCAAATCCAACTAATATATTTGAACCATTAAAAGTATCGATACCATTTAAGTTTTCTTGTATTAATTGATCAATGCGTTGCTGTAAATAAGCTATTCTCGTTTCCATGCTTGTTTTATATTCTATTGGAATAAAATAGTGATTCATTTGAAGAAATAAAACATCATTAGCGACTTTTTCTTTATCGGATAGGCCTTTTAAACCTTTTTGCTTTGCATTATTATAGTTATTTATCGCTGTTTGAGTAGCTGTTATTGTTTCAAAAACAATATCTTCAGTCACATTTTCATCTGCTAAAACATTTTTTACTGTTTGCTCCGCTTCTTCCATAGTTGTTCTTATTTCTTGTGTTGTCCACATATCTTCTATTGATATGTCCAACCCATCTTTGGATACTGGCACATACATAATTTGATTTAACATTTCTTTTAGTATGAACTTAGAATCTAGTTTATCAACTTCAAAACCAACGGATTTTTTAGCATACCCTTCTTTGCTAAAGTTTAAGTTATACCGCCCTGGTTCAAAATTATCGAGCAACTCTTTGTTTCTTATAATATATGAATTGGCATTGTAATGATCTTTTACAAGTACAAGATCATTAATTGTGTCCTTCGGTTTGAATAATCCATTGTCTTTTATTAATTCAAAATCATTTATTGTTAAATCTGGAATACTCGCTTCATCTCTCCCATTTACTAATTCATAAATAGTAAAAACAAGACTCACTTCCGAGGAATTAGTAATTATAAATATTGTCTCTTTTTTTTCAGGCATAGAAGAACCATAGTCAGGATCAATTTGCGGTTCTTTAATATTCGGATCTACACTCATATTTTGAGGCTCTTTTACAAGGATGATATCATCCGCTTTAATTTCAGCATTGATAATGTTTCCCTCACCTGTAATTACAGCATTGGCATTTAAAACTGCTTGATTGATTTCAGCATTGTGACTTAAATACATTTTACAATCACTAGCGTTTTTATTAACTAGAATACTTTCCACAGTTGTATTATCTTTAATGTTTACTGTGGCTCTCGCTGCTTCGACCGTAATAAGTTTAAATGCACCTTCAAACGTAAAGGTTTTATCGTTGGCATCTTCAGAAATAAGTATTTCCAAATCATTAACAGCATTAGCTTCAATACCAATATTGTTTGCTGTTTTTTCAATCGTGAATTTATTATAACTACCACCGTTTAGATGAATACTATCATGGCCACCACCACGTATATGCGTTTCGCCTGAAACTGTAACATTATCAAGTGTAACATCCCCTTCGCCAACGGCTTTATCAATTATCAAATCGCCATCTATACTAACATTTTGCAAAATAACATCTTTTGATTTAACAATCGCATTGCCTTGAATTTTTTCATGTCCTGTTTTATGATCATAGACTCCCGGTTGATCAAATACTACACCATCATCATTTTTCTTAACAATTTTTATTTGAATTTCTTCTAATCTGAGGGATGAACCAGTTGTTCCAAGTTCAGCTCCATTTTTAACCCATCCCCATTGATTGGCATTTACAACTGGTATATTTCCACGATTTTGAACATGCCCCCGATAATAAACATCATAATCTGGTAAATTAACGAGATCAATTTTAATTGATTCGATCCTTTGCCCAAGTCCTTCGGTTCCAGCAAATTCGTTTGTTGTAACTGGGGTCATCCATCCTTCATTTTGTACGTGTACTTGATAAGTAATTCCCGCATTTTTAGGAACATCGCCTGTTAAATTAATCCAAAGACCTTCTATCCGCAATCCTTCTCCACGTGTTCCTAATGCTTCTGGTCCCGGGATGTAGCTTCCTTGTGGTTTTGGAAAGTCCCCTTTATTTTGAACATGACCTCGATATTCAACTCCTAATTGTTCAGCATAGTCATTTGTTTTAAAAGCTGTTGTTGTCAATACAATCAAAATTAATACGCCCGCTGCCATTATTAATCTGTTATTACGTTTTATATTTTTCATAAATCCTCCTATTGTACTCATTAGTGTATTCTTTATAAAAATTATCCCAAATTGAATATATGGAATAACTCAGTTAATCTTTAATGTACGATACATTTAGTTGATATCTATAATAAGGGCCATAAACCCTTGTATCAACCGCTGGTTTAGTTACTGTTCCACTATAGTATGCTGTATAATCAGTGCGGTACGTTCTTGTATCAACCGCTGGTTTAGTTACTGTACCACCGTAAATTACCTTTATGTATGTACCCATATCTGTTGTTGATTTCGAATATAAAGGGCCTTTATAGCCTCCGCTATCTGGCCCATATACGACAAGACCTGTTACGTGTGTTGCTCCGCTTTCAATGTCTGCCTTGGGAAAATGTGATTCAAAAGTTTGATACCTACTATCAGCTGGTGTATAACTACCACCGGTTTGTACTTCGGTACTTGTCGTATTGTACTTATTCAAAGTACCACTATAGCCACCAGAATTATAGGAAACACTTGATGGTGTTGTATCTGATCCTGTCGATGATTTTGTTGTTGATTCGGTTTTCGTTTGTGCTGGTGTATATGAACCGCTTACTACACCCGTTGTATCAGATATACCACCTGATAAAGTAACAGTAATGGTATTACCAATAACACTATTGACAGTAACTTCACCTTGATTGGAAGTAACGTTTTTAAATTCATATAAATCATTTATTGTAATAGAATGTGTTTGTGTTGGATATGATCGTGCTGATAAATTTATGATTTGTTCTGAAGTAGGATTAATACTCCATTTGGCATAATAGGTAATCCCATCAACCGGGTATTTTACTGGCAGCTCACTGACTTCGTCACCGGAAAAATCAGCTTCTTTAAACCACCCTTTTTGTGTGTACCCGTCACGAGTAAGCACTGGCATTGCTCGATTAGTGATCGCCTGATCGGTGACACCATTTAGATCCGGTGTTGCTGATCCCTGGTTTTCTTCAAAACTAATCACCGATGGGTTAGCTTCCCATTTGGCATAATAGGTAATCCCATCAACCGGGTATTTTTCTGGCAGCTCGCTGACTTCTTGACCGGAAAAATCAGCTTTTTTAAACCAGCCTTTTTGTGTGTACCCGTCACGAGTGAGCACTGGCATGGTTCGATCAGTGATCTTCTGATCGGTGACACCATTTAGATCCGGTGTTGCTGATCCCTGGTTTTCTTCAAAACTAATCATCGATGGCTTAGCTTCCCATTTGGCATAATAGGTAATCCCATCAACCGGGTATTTTTCTGGCAGCTCACTGACTTCTTCACCGGAAAAATCAGCTTCTTTAAACCAGCCTTTTTGTGTGTACCCGTCACGAGTAAGCACCGGCATGGTTCGATTAGTGATCGCCTGATCGGTGACACCATTTAGGTCTGGTGTTGCTGATCCCTGGTTTTCTTCAAAACTTATCACCGATGGGTTAGCTTCCCATTTGGCATAATAGGTAATCCCATCAACCGGGTATTTTTCTGGCAGCTCACTGACTTCTTCGCCGGAAAAATCAGCTTCTTTAAACCAGCCTTTTTGCGTGTACCCGTCACGAGTAATCACTGGCATGGTTCGATCAGTGATCTCCTGATCGGTGACACCATTTAGATCCGGTGTTGCTGATCCCTGGTTTTCTTCAAAACTAATCACCGATGGGTTAGCTTCCCATTTGGCATAATAGGTAATCCCATTAGCCGGGAATTTTTTTGGTAGCTCACTGACTTCTTCACCGGAAAAATCAGCTTCTTTAAACCATCTTAGCGTATAGCCAACTCTGTATTGCATCGGCATGGTTCGATCAGTTATTTCCTGATCGGTGACGCCATTTAAATCCGGTATTTCCGTTCCACCATTTTCTTCAAAACTAATCACCGATGGGTTGGCTTCCCATTTCGCATAGTAGGTTAAACCATCGACCGGATATTTATCAGGTAGTGCTGTCACGACATCCCCACTGAAATCAGCACTGGCAAACCAGCCATTAAAGGTATATCCATCACGGACCGTTATCGGCATACTGGTATCGAGGATTTCCCGATCCGTAGCACCGACCATTTTGGGTACGTCGGTTCCGTTATTGGTGACAAATTCAATCGCTGCTTCATCCGCTGTCCATAAGGCAAACAGGGTCGTATCCAGGGTGACTTTATCAACCGCAAAATCCCAGGGAGTAATGCAAGCATCTTCCTTAAACCAACCGCCGAAGGAATACCCGCTTCTTAGCGGATCGGCCGGTTTTGGTGTGACCGACTCATTCTGCGCCGTCTGTGCCGGCACGGCACTCCCGCCCAGGGAATCAAAGCTCACCGTATAAAGATTAACATCCCACTTGGCAAAAAGCGTTAAATCAGACTGTACCCGATCACTGGCAAATGTCCAGACGGTGTTACACGCTGCTTCCTGATACCAGCCTTTAAAGGTAAAGCCCGGCTTAAATGGGTCACTTGGCTTGGTGATCATCATATTGTAATCCGCACTGATTGAACCAACAAGACTTCCGCCCTGGGAATCAAATGTGACCGTCAAGGCAGTGGCATCCCACTTCCCGTAAAGCGTGGTGTCGCCGGCAATGGTATCTTCGGTAAAGTTCCATGGCGTATTGCATCCAATCTCCTTAAACCAGCCTAGAAATGTGTAATTGCTTCGGGTTGGACTTGGTGTTGGTTCCTCAATATTTGAGCCATATTCCACCGTAATCGGGCTAAAGGTATCCGTTCCTCCCTGGGGATCAAAATGGACGAAATAGGTGTTTATTTCCCACTTCGCATAGAGTGTGGTGACTCCCATGATCCGATCCGATTCAAAATTCCAGGGGTAAGCAAAACCAGGATCTTTAAACCACCCTTTAAACGCATATCCTTCCCGGGTCGGTTGACCAGGCTCCGGCAGCAGCGCATTGTATTCGGCACTCTGGGCACCCATTTCATTCCCGCCGTTGGTATTAAAATAAACCTCATAGGTTAGCGGTGTTTTAATCACTTCCTCATATAAGGTATAAATGGCCTGTACCGGATTGATGAATACATCATAGATAACCGGGAGATCCGGATCCACCACGACCTCCACATCAAACGCATACACTTCACTTTCGCCGGCAGCAGCATTGAGGGATTTAAACGCATAACGATTGACGCCCAGGTTGGCCGGAACAAACTCAATCGTCCAGACGATTTCATTTGAAAGCTCATTGACCGACCGGCTGATCAGCATCCCGTCACCCAGGGAATCAGAACCAAATTGTTTCCCGACGCCACTATCCGTATTGGTAAAGGTCAGATTTTTGGTGGCCCGATTGGTCACCACTTCAATTTTGATCGTTTCATTCTTATAGTACGGTGCTTCTGTGACGGCCTTGACCGATTTGATCACCGGCGCTACCGTTTCATCAGCCGTATCTTCCCCGGGTACACTGGTTGGCGGTACCAGATTGGCCGGCAGATCGGTTGGCATCGTATCTCCCACCTTCGGATCCGGTGGGGTGCTTTCTTCCAATGGCCGGATCGTCAGCGTCCGATGGGTGTACTCATTTCCACCACAATTGATGGTCCCTTCCGGATAGGGTGAGATCGACATTTCCAGATCATAGCTGGTTACTGTACTGACATCCGGAGTATGCCATTTGATATAGCTGTAGGACTCGGTTTTCATTGGAGCTACCAGCGTATCGGTACCGATCACTTCGCCGTTGATCTTGTAAGTCACCGTCAGCTCACTCCCGGGTGTCGCATTGATATTTGAGTAAACCGGTGTGCTTAAAATAACATCGGTATTGGGCCGAAAATCGTTATCCCGGGGCTTATTGTATTCGGCTGGTTTAATCCAGCGGGACATACCCCAACCGCCGTACTTAGTCTGTTGATCGCTAAACCAGCGATTAAACGGAATAGCAGCGTTCTGATCCACCCCGGAGCCGGCTGCCAAACCATACCAGGTATTATTCGTAATCACCGAGTTTCCCATCAACAGAAATGCCAACCGGGAGACATGCTGCCGATTGGCATTAGGCTTCCAGGCATCCGCCTGTTGTCCGGCCCAGGCCGTCCAACGGGTTTCATCATAACGCCAGTCCATCTGGTGCTTGATCTGAGAAACTGCAAAATCAGTGGCTGATAAGGCATAACCATAATAAGACCCCGGATGGGCCGTATCCTTCACATAGACAATGCTCACCGGCTCGTAAACGATCAGCCATTCCACCTGATTGGTGGGGTTGTCACTGATTGCATCGGGTAAAATCCCTTTTGGATTCCAGCCGGTCCGGGTTTCGCTATCAATGGTAAACTCCAGGTTTTTGACAAGGTCTTCCTTGGAAACCCCTTGCTTCCCAGCATAAAAATTGAGAACGGTATTGATCGTTTCAAGGCTATTGAAATAATTAGCTACCTTAGTAATGCTGCCGACTGAATCCCCATAAATAACACCGTTGTCGTAAATATCGCCATCACTGAGCTGTGGGACATAAGGTGGTTGTACAGGAGGCTTTAATAGATAAATACCACTACCTGATGCAAGCTGCACCGGATCCAAAGCATTCACATCCCCGCCTTTGCTCTGGAGCTCCAGCAGAGTGTCTACCTTGTTTTCCTTAGAAAAGAACAATCCGGAGATGTTCGATGGTCGGGATCCGGCAGCCCATCCATTCCAATTGGAAACCGGGGTCAGATAAACCGCCTGATTGCCGATCCGGTAAAAGTCATTCATGTTCGATGAATCCTTATTGACCGTATCYGACTTGGCCACGAAAAGTGACGCTTTCCACATATACTGATCACTGTAGTAGAAGGCATCTTCGGTATAGGTCGGGTTCCCGGGTACGGTACTGGAATTATCTTCAGCCCGAGCCACCATGGGTGTCATTCCCCACAAAAAACCGGTCAGTAAAACAGTCAGCGCCAGCAACCACAGTGGCTCGAACCGACTTTTTATACGCACGTCCATTCATTCCTCCTTATTTTCTGCATAAAAAAAGAACAATCCGAAAATTGTTCTTCTCAAAAGTTGAATACTAAAAACTTAATTTGAAAATCCGGTTCCCCCGTTTTCACCACCACTGCTATCAATCGGTGTCGCCCCTAAATCCCCATTCCATCCCCCACCGCTGTCAGCTGCCGGTGCTTCATAAGCTGGTTCTTCATAAGCTGGCTCAACATAGGTATCCTGGGGTGCTTCGTAATGTCCGCCGGTTTCTTCACTGGTATAGACCGGCTCTGATGCGATTGCCGGGGTATTAACGGTGGTCACATTGCTTTCGACCACGGTGCTGTTGTCATTGGTCACCGTTCGGGCCTCAACGACCTTGCTTTCCACCGGGGTGGTGGTTACCGCCGTTGTCTTTTCGGTATTGATATCCTGAACCTTCACCGTTTTTTCATCAGCAGTGGACTGCCAGGTATCTGTATTGTTAGGTAAAAGTGTATAAATGCCAAGGCCAATCATGCCAGTCATCAGGACTCCGCCAATACCAAGAACGATCCGTTGTTTCAACGTTGTTTTCGCCAACCAGGTGGTTAGAGCTGCTACATTTGTTTTCATCATTTTACCTCTCTCTTTCATCATCTAAAAATTATATCAGAATACACCATAATCAACTTCCTGTCAAGGTTTAATTACAATATTTTTAAATTTATTTTTATTGCCGACAAATTTCTTTCCCATCGGAAACATTTATCCAGCAGGCTGTTTTCTTTTTTCAATCCCTGTTTCCAATCGGCTTATCTTCAGCTCCTTTTTATCCAGCAGTCTACGCTGCTTAACAATGAGATACCCTTCGACTACCGTGATTAAACCAAAACCGATCAATAACATTTCCATGGCTTCACTCCTTCTTTTTAATCAATAAAAAAAGAACAATCCGTAAATTGTTCCCTACTTTTCATTCCATAACTATTAATTTTAAGCTGTTACCTGTTCTTAATTTTGTTTCCCGAGGAAACAGGATTACATTTCCGGTTCCCAATCATCTTCATAAATCGGTTGATATTGATTCAGTTGTTGTTTCAATTGCATGCTGTCATTATTTAGATTTTCATCTGACGGTTTTTCCATATCTCTGGTAATTTTTTTCATCATATTCCACTCTTTAATGGCCTCTTTAACATCTTCCTTCAATTGTGCCATTTCCCCATGTTCATATTTAAAATCAATTGTCGCCCACCATATATCACACTCATCTTCGTTTTCAGGATCATTGTCGATTTCAATATAACCACATAAGAATCGGTTTTTTTCAATAAAAGCATTAAGCTCCATCGGATCCTTTGAAACTATTTCGATACACAGATACCGTTCAAAATCGAAAGCTTCCTTTTCGCCGGTTTCGAATCTGTAAATCTTTCTAATTTTAATCATCGCGACTCCTTCATTATTTTATTACTCCTTGCAAAACTCGTCCTTTTAGTGACTTGTAATTGAAAATAAAAAAAGAACAATTCTCAAATTGTTCTCATCCGTTTATTCATATATCTGATTATCCAGTAAATTTCCTGTACTTATTTTGTTTCCTCGGGAAACAAAACTACATTTCCGGCTCCCAGTCATTTTCTTTTTCATCTTCAGAAATAAGCTGCATTTCCTGATTGAGCAGTGGATGATCCTGATCAAAGAGCAGATTCTCAAAGAACTTGACCAGATAGGCATCGGTATGACTGATGTTTTTTACTTGATTGCTATAATTGGCCCGAACCAGGGCATTTCTGAAATAAAGCGCATTATCTTCAAAAGGATCATTATTCACCCGAAAACCCAGGCCGTTTAAATATTGAACCATAAATACCGCTACCGTTCGGGTGTTTCCTTCCCGAAAGGGATGCACCTGCCAGATGGAAGAAGTAAAGCTGCTTATGCTTCTGATCTTTTGCTGATTGTCCATGTTGACGTAATTTTTCTTTTTTTCTGTTTCAAAATCATARGCCAAACTATCTTCAATCATGAAATAATTGGCATAAGAAACGCTCTCACCGCCTAGAACCGGCTCTTTTTTATAGATATTTTTCTCCCTGAATGTCCCGACCCATTCCGCCGGCAGAATATTTTTAAAGAGATAACGATGAATGCCCTTAAGCGATACCGGACTTAGAACAAACCCCGAATTATCAAGCAGAGAAGCAATCCGTGTCGATACAATGTCGCATTCTCGCTCGCCCTTTACCTGGTCATCTTCCGGTAAGGTCTGATAATGGTTGACCAGGGCATTTTCAACTTCCTGATAAGAAAGCTTGCCACTGAAATGATCCGGAAGTAATTCATTTGTCAGATATTCGGAAGGTCTTAGCTGATCGATCTTATTCAGTCCAAAACCGATATTCCAGTATTTTTCTTTTTGGCTTCGATCCTTTGTTTCTTCGATCACTTGATAGGTTTCAGTATATTTCTGATCCGTCATTTTATCACCCTCGTTTTTTTATTATCTCAAACTCTAACTTTTCAACTATACTTGTTCAGGAAACTGTTGGCTAAATGTGTACTACGCTTCGAACTGTCACCAATCCTAACTGATGTAAAGTCAAAAATGATATAATTACTTTGGTCAAGAAGAACCATGTTATTTAAATCACTTTTATATCCTTCGATAACGATTATCATATTGGTATTTGATGTGAGCACCTTAGAATCCAAATTACTAAACTCAATCGGAGAATASGATTCACCAAGACAAGTAATGCGAATCAGATTGAATGTTTTTCTTGTGTTATTCTCAATCGCTATTAYTTTTAATTCTTCACWATGATCAAGGCTTTCTAAGTCATTTTTGACATCAAGTTCTTTCTCTGAACATTCTTGATAAAAAACGTCTTTCTCAGATGCAAATTCTCGGTCATTTTTCTTTTCCAGCTTGACGACAATTTTAATCTGATTCATTGGATTMKGCTTTTTCCACAAATCCTTTATGTATTTATCATCATGACGYCCACACTGAACTATTGTAGGAAATTCTGAATTWTCATATTCTCGTTTTCTCTGRTTTTTATGAAGAAATCCCGATAAWCGATCTTGAGAATAAACCGTTACCAAAGTAGTAACTAAGGCGACCGCTACYGTAATCAGGACATCAACCATTGTTTATCACCCGGCTCATCTCGCTTTTCAATTTTTCTGTAAAYACARTTTTCRGATAATTTYGAACCAATGCTCCAACCWATTTTTCCGAAAAAGCTGACKCCTGATTTWACATCGTAAAAATTATTTTTYTTGAARATAATATTATCAKCAAGAATTTTTTCACCRTTAAKATAAAGCCAGATACARTTAATTAAATCAATYAGCTCACTTTTARCAACCAGACAGCAAATCTTATAATTTTTGCCATTSAGYACTAGATTKACTTCGTCAGCACCAAARGTTAGTTCATTATACTGATTTGCTCCTTCAAAATAATCGCTTGCTCTGAAGCGATCTTCAAGCGGACTTTCATCTCCCAACCAATATTCCATGGATTCAAATTCCGAGTGATCGATCAAAGTTAGTAACCCTTTAGCACATATTTTCTGAGGGTTTCGGATATAAATTTTTTGAGAAATCGTATTTACAAGTATGTATTTCCGACCCAGACGAACTTCATTATATTCTCGTGCCTGATGGTAATAAAAAATCGCATTTTGTGAATTGATTATATCCTTAACTGTTCCATCCTCCCGGAATAAAATCTCGATACCTGGATGTCCTAAGTGGTTATATTCAAAACTTTTTAAGTCCGTAATTCCCAGTTTTGACATTATTTTTAGTGTATCACCAGGACTAACACCATAATAACCACAATACAGATTCTTTAAATGCATCTGGTCACCATTCCAATTTTCAAGAACCATGTTTACATTTAATCGTTTCATTTCGTATTCAGTAAAAATAAAATTTTCACTGTCAAGAAAAACGACCAACTTTTTTACTGGTTTAAAATCGTCAATATGATCAGAAAAAAACTGAAGTGATTCCTTCGATGACCCGTTATCATCAAGAATAACTCTCATAACATTACCCCTTTTTAAGTTTTATTATAGCACATTCAAGCATATTTATTTTTACTTCCTTTCGCTCAATCTCTTTTTTTAATCGCTTTAACCAAACAGCTTCAAACACGACAATTCCCGTTAGCAATATAAAAACAATGATCATTATCTCACTCCTATTCACCTATTTGATTTTAATCTGTTTCCGGCTCCAATTTTGTTTCCCGAGGAAACAAACTTCCTTAAAACAATCAACTGAATTTTAATCAGCATCCTATCCAAATATTTTTCTCCAGCTATCAGATTTTTCCTTTTTAATCACCATTTCCTGTTTCAGTAGTGATTGAATAAAACAACTGATTAAAGAACGATAGATTAAATACTCGTTTAAATTGATGGTTGGATTGGTATTATTTAAACCGCTGAAGCCGTCGATGCAATACCATAAACGATGGTATGCATCTTTATAGTGGCCGGTTTCAATGGCCATCAGAGCTTTACAGGCCATCATAAACTGACGTCCCATCATCTCCCGCGTGTAGTAAGGGGCTATTATTTTTTCCTCGTAACAGCGTTCTATATAGTGTTTCTGAAATCTTTCCAGGTAGTGCAGACCTTTAATCAGGATCGGCTTCATGTCTTTTTCGTTAAATGGAGCATGAAAATAATCCGTATGCCAGTAATCATTGGGTTGAATCTCATTTAAAATATCAACCAGCGGTTTTGTTTTTGCCAGTAAACAAGGTGTATCCTCATTTACCTCTATCTGAACCATCGTCTTTAATTCCGTTATGTTATTCATCACATTTATTTCCCTCCCAACCTTTCTGGATTTTTATTTTTTAATGCACTGCTAAAACTTTGGCGTATAACCAGATACCGTTACCCGCTCCACCACAATCGGGGGAGCGTTAAACATGGCTCCCAAAAACCGCCAGGGCACCGTGATGGTATTGGTGGTTTCGACGGTAAGGGCATCCCCTTCCGCTGCTGCCAGCTGGGTGTTGGTGATTTTCACCGTTGTATCCTTTGGTTTTAAGGAAAACAATACATTGCCGACATCATCCTCCTTGACCCAGGTATTGCCATCCACTTTAAAGTCGATCATTTTTTTCATTTGAGCAAGGATCTGTTCACGGTTCATCACTTCTTCCCAGTCATCCGTCAACTCAGCCTTGGTGTATGTTCCGGCATAACCTTCCCGGACACCCTGATAGACCTCGTCCCAGTTTTCCATCGCTACGCCCTGAACCGACTGCTCCACCGCCTGATCCAACTGGATGAAAATAGAGAAAAACCTTAAATATTCATACATTGCACAAAATATCATTAACAGAATAAATAACAATACCGCAACCATGGGAATGGACATTCCAGCATCCGTTTTTTTTAACAACTTCGCCAATGCCATCATTTATAGTACACCCCACTTCGTCCACTGGCAGGGGCCACCAGTTCAATGGTTATACCATCCCCTATAAAACTACTAAACCATGAAAAATCAGATTTCACAGTAACCTGAATGGGATCGTTAATCTGGACATTTTTCGATCCTCCGATATATTTTGTTCCGTTAAAACTGATTTCTTTTGTTTTTAATCCGGTTTTTACCTGCAAATCTTCATAAGTATCCATTACTGTATTCCCAGTATTTCCCACCAGCTCGGCATCCCGTAAGACTCCATGGGCGATGTAGTTTAGCTTCTGATATTGAGTCCATACCGGTAGAACTCCCAACATCAGGGTTAAAACAAACATCGCCAATAGGAAGAATATCGAAAATTCCAATATGGCTGAACCTTTGTCAACCTTCACTTGATTACCTTTCACTTGAACCCTCCTTTCTAAAAAATACTTGGCAGTGTGGTCATGATGTCATAACCAACGGCATAGACAACCATGAGCAAAAATGTAAAAAGTAAAATATAGGGGTATTTTTTTATTTTTTCCAGTCGCCGGTTCATTTCCTTTTTCAACCGGTTCTTTTCAAAAGACCGCAACTGAATCCCCAACTGTTCAAAGTAGGAAACAATATCATCCCCCCGCAACACCGCAATTAACCCCTGAGTCACATCCGATAAAAGCGAGCTGACCACCCGGGCATCCAGCCGAGAAATGGCATTTTCATAATCCGATGTTTTCATATCGGCGATGGTTATTTCCAATTCTTCACCCAGTTCTCCATCAGAGTTTTTACGGAAATCAATGAGAATCGCCAGCAAATCCTGTCGTTTTTTAATTTCCTGTTGCACGGTATTGACAAAACGGGGTAATTCCCATTCGATTTTTTCACGACGTATCCGCATCAACTGATCAATTTTTCCAATTTGGGTCGAGAACCGCTGTATCGCATAGAAAAGCAGAATCAATGTGAAAATCGGATGAACAAACACCAGAATTAAACCAACGCCTGCATAGATAGCAGACTCTACAAAAGCCCGGCCATAGACCATTTCCGGTGTATCCAGCGATCCCAGGGATTTAAGGGCATTGCTCATATTTTTACGTTTATAAGGATTGATCCGAACATAGGGAATGATCAAATGGGATACCTTAAAGACAAAGGCATCCAGAACATTGACCTTCTCTTTCTTTTTTCTGCCGACTGCCATGATTGTTTTAATCTCACGATGGGATGGCACATCAAAAATTCCACCAACCAACTGGAATAACCCATAACCAAAGAGTATTGCAAGACTGATTAAATAGGCCGTATTATTCATTATCTAACCTCCTTTTGCTATCGGCTGTATTCAATGGGTTTGATATCTTTAATAGCAGCATTAATCGAGATAAAAACCATTGTCAGAACAACGGCCAGAATGATCTTACCACCCCATGAATACATCAGTCCTCGATACCAATCCTTATTGATGAAATAAAAAAGAACCGGCACACCAACATTGATAAATACCATAGAGCCAACAATTCTTAAAGGCGTATGCATATCCGTTCCAAAGTCGTCATTGGCTTCTTTGATATCCGTAAATTTACGAACAATCGCCGGCAGCGTTTCAATCAGATTGGGATTGTCCTGGCAGGCAATCACCGCCCGGCACCACTCCTTATAAATCTGGTTATCGATCTTTTCACTCATCTCCAGCAATGCCCCCGGAATATCCGCCGTGATATAACTGATATCAAAGACAAAGGCTTCAAATACCGGTAACAGTGGCGGATTGATATGGTGCAAGTTTTCCTCAATCGCTTTGACGATATTGCGTGATCGACTGTAGGATGTGGTGATGATCGACAGTGTTTTGTTAAGCTCATCGTTTAATTCCTTCCGATAGGTTATTTCTGCCAGCTTGATGTACCAGAACGGGAACAAGGCCAGACCAACGCCAAGCACTGCTGATAACAAGATGTTTTCCATCATTAATCCGAGGATCAGACCCACAATAAACAAAATCGTCGCAGCCATGACCAGGATCGTAAAGACACTTTCCCGATTGGTTGTTTTTAAAATCAGCTGGGCTTCCCGGATGGTTGTGGTCAGTCCCTGAAATGGCGTTCGACGGTCTTTCCGGACGGTCTTTTTAATCACCGATTGAATATCGCTCTTATCATTGACAATCCGATCCATAAGCCGGCTTGTCAGCTCAAAAGGTGACACATTAAATAGCAGGCACAACCCCACAATCAGCAGCGTAAAAATAAGAAAGCTTATCCCGTTCATAAARCCTTACCCCCCTCGCTTAACKRCTCATCAATGAAACGCTCCAGGGTACGAGTCGGGACGCCATTGGTAATCAGCCATTGTTGCAGGCTTTTTGACATGTTGTTGCGCTTAACAAAATGACCTTTTATTTCTGTTTTTGTATCTGAAATTTYTTCYGARCTRTCAATYTCATARTCATACAGRGTCCKAAAGTYTGAATTTCCATGCTCATCAACRATACACTCGGTAATCTCCATSACTTTTCGGGAATAATCATCCAGYCGTTTACAGAAWATGGCWATSGTAAAGGCTTCGCTTACCAGTCGRTACAGCACCTTATCTTCMAGSGTYGARTCCWSCATACASAGMGTCAGCATCCGGGTATAGGCTGCCCGGCAGGAGTTGGCRTGGGTGGTTGTCAARACCGCATGGCCGGTTCGGGCTGCTTCCTGGGCKGYATASGCTTCTTCCCCTTTCATTTCYTGGGGGACRATAATATCRGGATCACAGGTTAGCGCTGTTTTTAATAACWYKCTKGAGTTAATMGWMCCATGKGTTTTCCARTGRACAAYGTTATTATCRRKAAYCCCATTTTCATCCCGGGTTACCAAATCCAGTTCTCTGATTTTTTCTTCAATGGTGATGATCCGTTTGCGTTTATCCACATCTCCGAGCAGTCCATCTAAAAAKGTKGTTTTTCCGGAGCTGGTYGATCCGGCCACAACCCCACTCAAGCCACTGGAAAYRCAMAGATTKATAAAATCAAACATYTCATCKGTCAGGGTTTCCTTYCTGATYAAATCATCCCKYCTTARYTTRCTGGGATTGACAAAACGGATCGATGCCTGAACACCACATTCCTCATCGATGAGTGGCGGGCAGGTCGCAGTGATGCGAATATTGTTTTTTAAGTATCCAGTCACAACCGGTGTCGCAGCGGATAATGTTTGTTCTGATTGCTGAAACAATAACCGGATCATGATGTTTTTRGCYGAYTCGGCTGAMAGGAAAGTTTCCGGGGCACGAACTACATCTCCATTTTTATAATGAAGCACCACATTGTCATGACTATTAATGTTAATTTCTTCCAGTTCCTTATTCTCATTTTCCAGATAAGCTGTTAAGATCCCATATTCACCCATTTCTGAAAAAATCCGGTTAAGCAGCTCAATACTRSTGTAYCCATCGATTAACACMCGATGATCTTCAATRTACTTACGAATATCTTTYTTAATCAACGCTTCATTYTTTTTYACATCMCCYARMGCCTTGGAATTRGTTCGGCTGATATAYTGYTGWATSCGYCCRATCAGATCMAGCARYTCCTGATTGCGCTTRTATWGRYTGTTCATTCGRTTTYCTCCTTCGCTTTTCKAAAYGGAAWTTTRAAAAGCTTWYKKYTCGRCRTTTTTTCTYTTTTAATRCGCTCWTTTTTAGGMCGTTTYTTTTGATTTCCCGATTTTCTTTTTTTARTYTTCTGATCTKYTCTTTCTTCTTCCTGGATCAGCTCCWRACTTAACTGRYTGAGTGCRTCYACAAACTCCCGATTCCGTTTKGTTTGTTTAAGSGACTTRATGGATGTTTCYTCCAGATAAGCCATCTGAATATCCATACTRTARGGRAAGGMATAAYYGACACCCCCGTATTTATCMCCMACCARCAGCCAKGARTCAAARTCCCAGGGGTTATTCARYACCCGGAYRACRTTRTCYCKAAACCCGGTAAAGTCCTGGAGCATGGCRGTGGTTCCATTAAAAAAGGCRATGCTYTTTAARTCRCCRCCRCCAACCATGACACAACTTCCATAACGTAAACCATACTGGGTAATCCAATCGTTATGAAAATCGGATAGTCCATCGATAATGGCATACTTGAATTTCTGGCCCAGGGTGACAAACAGGTCAATCACCTGGGGTTCCACCACCTCCGGATAACTGCGTTTGGAATCCTCACTACGATATCCCAAAAAGGCCAGGTATTTATTCTTGGGGTGATTGACCAACGTTTTTAGCAGTTCTTCCTGGTCAAACCCGGCCATGGTAATGATCTTTCCCAGGGAGCCGCCCTCCTTATTGAGACTGGGAAAGAGATAGGATAAAGGACTAGCCTGATCCTCGGTGAATATCAGCACGACGTTTTCCTTTGTTTTTTCACTGATATGCTTGGCCAGCTCCAGACTGAGGGTGGTTTTTCCCCCGCCCGGGGATCCCCATACGGTGATTACTTCCATAGTGTCGCCTCCTTTTTAAGTATTAGGTTATTCTCGCCCTTCGGATCGATGAAAATTATCTGTTCTTTTTTTATAAATCTATTCAATCTTTGAAAATCACAAGACATTCCCACATAGTTACTTGCTGTTTCCTGACTTTGCTCCATAAAATCCTCCGTTTCCTGATCATTTTGTTTCCCGAGGAAACAAGACTGTATATCGTCCAATCCTTCATTTCCTGTTTCCCGAGGAAACAGATTAAATACCCCCGGCCTTAAAAACTTCTTCCTGCTTTTGTAAAAACTGGTTGGCCGTGTCCTCATCTCCCCGATACATCAGGGCAAAGACAATATTTCCATTCTTTTCAAGTCCGGTAAGCAGCTGCGCCTGGGCTTTATTGACCAGCAGCGTCACCGTCGCCGGCAGCTCGGTATCATCTGATAATTTTTCTCCACCCATATCCACCCCGGTTTGGGTGGTCACCGCCAGTACCTTCACATATTGCAGTTCCGGATAAACAGTGCTGCGGTTACCCGCTGCTTCGGCATTATTTAAAATCATCACCACATCCCCGGGCATGAGTTTTCCGGAAATTCCATTGGCAAAGTCTTTTATCGTCACTGACACAATCTGTTTTCCGCCATCCAGGGCACTCATATAGTTTCCACTGGTGATCATGTCATTAACCAGCTTGCTTTGCAGTACATAGTCTCCCGATTCCAACTTTGCGGTGGAATACTTGCCAATGACCTCATTCTTACTTTTGATGGCGCTAGCCGGTAAATTGTATCCGCTAACCTCCACTTCCTCAACATTCCGTTCGGTGAGTTGATCCCCCACCCGGATGGTTTCTTTGACCCGTACAATCGTTGTTGTATTGCCAATCATGCCCGTGCCCATGGGCACAATCACCCAAGACAACAACAGCGCAAAGACAACAACAAAAAAACCAATGAGCATCTTCCCTCCATTTTTCACAGATACACCTTCCTTTCTAATAACATTACTGCAATCATAAAACCCGAGCATAGAAACGGCGCAAAGGCAAACATTTCATTGCGTTTCAGATGCCTGGTCCGGGACCATAGGATACTTAAGAGTAATCCGATCATCAGACCGGTTACGCCGGCATCCCAGCCCAGATAAAACCCACAAACGGTGACAAGCTTAACATCCCCTAAGCCAATGGCCTGATCCTGTCTGGTGATTCGCTTAATCAGCCAGCTAGAAACTGCCATCAGAATACCCAGGGTCAATGCCCCGGGGATGGCCTGCTTTACTAACCATTCTCCGCTGATTCCGATGCATCCCACTAATAAAATCAGGGGATGGACAAATCGGGGAATGGTCTTTGTTTTAAAATCAAAGTATCCGATGTAAAACATCAGACAACAAAATAATCCGGTGCGTAAAATAATCACCGGATCATCAATCACCAATAATAAAAATAATAAAGGCGTTGCCACAATGAATGCATTGGATAAAAACGCCTTTTCAAACTGCCTTTTTAATACCGATCCCATCAGGAACCAGCAACCCAAAACGCCACTAAATCCTAACGCTGCCATATGGCCCTCCTATTCCCACTCATTAAGATGGATGTAGGCATAGTGTTTACGGCCACGGTAATAGCTAAAAATATGTTGCAGCATATCCAAAAAAGACTGATTATCTTTCTCGCTTTTTTTTAGCACCAGATAGGAAGACAACAGGATCGCCAAAAAGCCGAAAAATGTTCCGATGGGATCGGTAAAGGTAACATAGTAAAGCGCACACAGAATGACGTCGATACAGAACATCACACCCATCAAAAATATTTCCTTCACTTCCATTCCCTCAATCACCTGGCGGTTAGCTTTAATCCCCATCGGGATGTACAATTCTTCGTGATTTTCCATCAATTCCTCCTTTCCCTGTTTCCCGAGGAAACAGTTTTATGTGATATAAGCCAGAATCACATCCCGAAATGGGATCAGGGTATTGGCAATGACACAGAAGATTAAAACGTGCCTGATCCGCCTTACATACACCCCTCTTTCATCAGGGGAATGAATCATATGGGTAATACAATAAACCACCCGAAAGACAACACCAACATTGATCAAGGTGAGCAGTAGGCCGTAGATATTATTCAGATCTGCAAAATAATCAATGGTTTCCATACGACTCCTTTCTTCGCAATTTTCTGTTCTTATTTTACTGACCGCACCGCCACCTCCGTGACTCGGGCAATGGTTAACGCCTTTCCCGATAAATTCGCATTGCCGGCATGAACCATAAACTGCTGGAGTAGCGCCGGCGTGGTAATCCCCGCTGCCAGGGCACTAAAACCAATCGCAAAATCACCGGTAGCCATCAGAATATAGGACAAGGACAACAGTGATAGCTGAATAATGGTTGTAATTCCGGCCTTGAAAAAGGTCATCATAAAAGGGGCAAACACCCCATTATCACTTTCTATCATTCCCACACAGGCCAACGGAAAGCCGATCTGCATGATCCACATCTGAAAACCCCGGGCCAGCATTTGAAAATAGAGCACCAGTGCACCGATAAAGAAAAAAAGCACTGCAAAAGGCCCCATACCCGCTTCGATCAGACTTTTCACAAAGTTTTCTTCATATAGGAACTTTGAATTCATACTATTGAGAATTTCATACAAGACCCCGGTACACACCCGGGCAAAGATCTGATAGAGCATCGGGAAGGCCACAATCATGACCACGGCTTTAACCATTCGTTGCAGCATCGCCATGGGATCGCTATCCGGATCACCACCAGTCCAGGTAATATAGGTTTCAAAACCGCTTTTAGAAAACTTGATTACCAATAGCAGCAGTGCCAGCTGATAAAAGATTTGCGTCAGCCCCGTGGATAAATCGAGTCCCGACGCATCTCCGATATATTTATCGATGTAAAACACCTGTTCAGCCAGACTTTTGATGCTGCCGGTAATCACCCCACTATTGTTAATTGCATCAAAGATAAAGTTTTTAAAGATTGGATACATAATTCTCCTTTCTCTCTTTGATTAAAAAGAAAAAGAACGGTCCAAATAGCAGCCGCTCTTTTTAAATCGAAGCATTTAAGATGTCGGGATGTTCGAGAACAACGCCTGAAAGTTTGATCTAATCGACGGAATAATGGTGTTACCAATGATATCCCGAAATGCATACAGAAACAGTGCCACACCCATCAATCCGACAATCCACATCCCCGCACCTTCAACAATCGAGCCGGAATCGGTGTTCATTTCTTCAGCTTCGCTACTTAAGAGCTTTGCATGCCATAGCACAAGGGGTTTAACTACCGCTTCTTTTACATTTTTTAATATTAAAGCCATTAAATTTCTCCTTAAAATTTTATTGAATTTCTATATCCGTGTTTCCTCGGGAAACAACCTTCAGGAACTCGGGAAATAGCTTAAGAGCATGGTGATAAAACCATTGACCGTCATTCCGATTACCAGATAGACCAGCGTCGTTTTCATGTTTTCTTTGTATTTTATTTTTTCGTGATCGTCTGCCTGTAGCCGTTTGATTACATTCCAACCAATGACAATTAACGCCAACAGCGGTAAGATAATATACAGCGCCAGAGACGCATCAGTCAGAAGTTTAACTAATCCGGTTACCCAAACAAATTCTGTTAGCATCGCCATCACCTCCTTTCATTGAGAAGTTTCAACATTCACTTAGATCTGATAGCGCTTCCAGATTCCCCATAATTGGATCCCATGCTCCTGGTGGGTTGGTCTGGCATCGCTGCGGATCATCCGGAGTACACGATTGTGTTCTTTGCTGCCTAATCCATAGAAGTCATTAAATGACCATTTACCTAAGTCCGGGGATGTCATAATCGCCGGATCATTCCGACTGGTGACCAGGTTGTAGGGACGTCGGATCCGACTGATTTCATTGGCGGTCAGCAGCTCCCGTCCCACCAGATTCACCGATTGACTGGAATTTGTGGTGTAATGCTGCTGTGAAGATGACAGGGAATAGGATGTGGTGGTATATTTCCCCAGTCGTTCCGACACCTCTTTTTGCGTTTCCAGATCCTCGGCCTTAAGATATATCCAGGTTTCACAGTTGGATCGGATGATCCGGGCAATCTCCCGACCGTATTTTTCTTCCAGTTGGGCCATGGACTGCAAAAACAGGTTATAGCGAATCCCCCGACCGCCACCCACTGAAATCTGGGCCGTAAAATCCGGGATCTTGGTAAAGTTTCCAAACTCATCCAGTTCATAATTAACCCGAACCGGTAAGCGTCCGCCCAGCTTATCCGCAAAGTCCGACAGCGCACTGTAGACTTGGGTACAGAACAGGGCAGCCAGCGAATAATAGGTGGTTTTGCCATCAGGCAAGATTATAAAAACCGCCGTCGGTCGACTGCCAATGTCTTTGGGGCGAAAATCCGTTTTCCGGGTCATTTCATAAATCAGCGGATTAGTAAAGAGTTTTAAGGTCGTCAGGGCACTGGTGTAAAAACTACCTTTGGTTTTGGATGGGGCAATGTCGGAAATCGCTACTAAACCCAACGCCGGATGAGTCGGATTCTCGACTTTCAGTTTCTTCATGTATTTAGCCAACATCATCTCGTCCGCCTGTTTGGGAGCTTTACACATCTCAGCTATGAAATAAAATACGTTGGTCAGATTCTGATACTCCGGATTATCCATGTTTTCAAAGACCACAATCATAATGCAGCTGGCAATAATACTGGCTTCACCGTTACTCCATAATCTCTCACCTTTCGGTTCTCCGACCAGCATCCCGGTAATATCCCAGACATAGTCAATTGCCTGAGACATATTTCCAGTTTTAACCGCATCAATAATCGACTGAAGAAAGTTGTAGTGATTACTTTTAAGCGGATCTTTAAAATCCAGAGCGAATACGTCAACCCCGCATTTTCTCAGAAAGGGTGCCGTGTAATCATAGTTCTCTCCTTTGGGATCCGAAACGATTTGTGACTCTCTGGCCATTGCCAGCAGTCCGATGGTTTGCAGGATCACAGTTCGACCTTTACCGCAACGGGTAGCGCCGATAATTAAACCGTGAACATCTTCCCCGATAAAGTAGATCTTTTCATTTCGTAATCCCTGTCGATCTTTTCCCAAAACTAAACCACCCATTTTGAAGTTTTTTTTATTTTCCATGATGGTTTTATCAACCCAGTAATTGTCTTTTTTGATCTGTCTTCTTTCCTCCTTTCCGCTGCGTAACAAAAACTGAATAAAGGGATTATTCTTTCGAATGATCACGTAATCAAAGGCCCGATCCTTCTTGTTGGGATCCAGCCACCGGGCTGAACCATGCTGATTCTGTCCTGCCGGCCGGGGGGTTTGAATATCCGGGGTTATACTGATCAGCTCACTCTTATAGGTTTTGCTTTGGCCAATAAAAAAAGCCACTGCCATAAACAGGGCAAAGGCCAGACACAAAAGATACATGTGAAATGTATTCTCGCTTACAACTACAGCGTCAAACACTTCCTTTAACGGGACGTTGAAGGGTAAAATCCCCTGTCCCGTCATAAATCCATCAATAGTCCGTATAAAAAACAGACTTCCGATGGCCAGCAACACAAAGACAAAGACAGCCATCAATCCACGAACAATTTTTAATCTCACATTTTCACCGCCGATTCCGTTCCCCGAACATCATTTAACGCTCCGTTTATATTTTCCAGCATGAGCCAATCATTCTTCGTTTCATTGGCCTTGATTGTGTTATCCAAATGGAAGACAATTTCCCGTTTAGCCTTTTCATAGGTTTCTCCCGTATTGACATTGCCCTTACCATCCTCCATGTTAATATTTCCATTATCCTTAAGCGCAATGTAGGTGTCGCATTCTTTGTTGTACCATTTGCCGGCAACTACCGGCTTTTTAAAAATGTCTGTCACTACATCGGTTATAAAACAACCACTCGTTAAGACTGCAACCAAGCCAACCAATAGAATTAGTATTATCTTTTTTATTTTCAATCACACCTCCTTTTCACGATTTTCAAGGCTCATTCTAACTGGTATCAAAATATAACATTCGCTACCCTCCATTTCCAGATTTCCTTGTTTCCCGAGGAAACAAGATCAACATTGATCATCTGTTTTTTTATTTCCTGTTTCCCGAGGAAACAGATTTCCTTCAAGCTTCCCGCTCCCACTCATCTTCTGCTTCGGTTTGAAGGGCTGCGTTTTCTCGCTCCTGGCAAATGCTTACTAATAGTTGATTCCAGTCTTTATGCGGTTCTGGCGGAATCTTAAGATCAAAGTTGTACTTCCCTGGAAATACTTCTTCAACGGCATTAATCAGCTCCAGGGTATTTTTATGTCCGGGTTCATCATTATCCAGACACGTCACAATATGCTCAATTTCCGGGTGTGTCTTCAGATAGTGAATCAGACCAATATGTGCTACGCCATTAAGGGCAATGTAGTGATCACCCTTATTCTGAGTAATATCCCCAATTAGCCGTTTGGATAGGCTATACTTAACTGGACAGATTTACTAAGGTCATATAAACTAAATCCATAAAATGAAGGAGAACCAATATGACCAGAAGAGAACGCCGAATTTTTACAGATGAATTTAAAAATCAGGTCGTCCAATTATATTTAAACGGAAAACCCAGACATGAAATTATTAAGGAGTATGAATTGTCAGCTTCAGCCTTTGATCGTTGGGTGAAACAGCATCAAAACTCCGGATCATTTAAAGAAAAAGACAACCGCAGTGATGAAGAAAACGAGTTAATCAAATTGCGCAAAGAAGTCCAACAATTAAAAATGGAAAACGACATCCTAAAGCAAGCAGCGCTGATCATAGGACGAAAGTAGAAGTCATCCAAGCGAATCAAGCCCTGTCTCTTATACACATCTAGATGTGTATAAGAGACAGGCCTGGTATCGACCTATACAATCGCTCAATTCAAAGTTCATAAAACACCGGTAAACAATGATAAAATCCAAAACGAAGTTAATCGCCAGTTTGATGACAGAGAGCAGCTGGAAGTAGTTGTCAGTGATCTTACCTATGTTCGTGTTGCCGGAAAATGGAATTATGTATGTATTCTTCTGGATTTATACAATCGCGAAATTATTGGTTACAGCGCAGGCGCGCAAAAAGATGCCATGCTTGTTTATCAGGCTTTTGCAACGGTCAAATACAGACTGGATAAGATATCAATCTTCCATACGGATCGTGGAAATGAATTTAAAAACAATATTATTGATGGGATCATCGATACGTTTAATATCAGACGTTCATTGAGTCAAAAAGGTTGTCCGTATGACAATGCCGTTGCTGAAGCTACCTTTAAAGTTTTTAAAACTGAATTTGTGTATCCGAATACGTTTGACTCCCTGGAACAGCTAAAACTGGAATTGTTTGATTATATTCATTGGTATAATCACATCCGAATTCATTCGTCTCTTGATTATATGACGCCGATTGAATTCAAAACAGCAGACCTTAAAAAAGTTGTCTGAAAAAGTGTTGACAATCCAGTTTAATGGTTTGATAGGAGAGCATGTCAATGGGTGCTTCGTACACCAACACTTGATTGCCTTTACCTTCATGGACAAAAGGGTAGTGCTTATCTGAATTTTCTACGATCCCTTTAAATGGTTCCTTTCCGGGGACATCATAGGTTCCCCGAAGGGAAATGCTCTTAACTACTCCATTTTCATCAAACCCACAAAAGGCACAATTATGATTATTGTCTTCATAAATTTTATGTTGTTTGACATAGTAATTGACCACCTCCGGATCAATGCAGCGAGTTTTTACCAGATAAGCAAAAATCCGCCGATAATTGGCGGATTTTTCTGGTGGCTTAAAGATTCCATCATTGGTTTTTTTATACTCCCTGGCTTTTTTGATATAAGTTTTTGCCACCTCACTGGGTTCGGGATGATGATTAATAAAGGCTGCCAGTTCATGGATCGCTTCGCCCTTGTTTTTTTCCTTCATATACATCACAAACTGAATGATCCCACCACCCGCTTCTTTTGAATCATCGGAAAGCCGATTCCATCGGTTTAAATCAGGATCAATAAATAACCCGCCTTCATTTCTGATTTTAACTTGATTTCCAATTTCAACCAGCTCATAACCGTTGGCCATGGCATAATCAACGATGCTGATCGCTTTGACCTTTTCAAACACTTCCTCCGGTAAACGCCCCATCATTCTCTCCTTTCCTGTTTCCTCGGGAAACAGATTCAGGCTTTTTTTACCTGACTATCATCGTACTCCACTTCCAGCTTATCGTGCCTGGATCATGAGTTTTGCAAACTCCTGCGATTTTATTATTCAACCCGCTCAAGTATGTATACCTCCCCTTCTTCATCAATTAGTTTTAATTGTCCTTTATTAAGGGTCCCCCGATAATTATAGCTTCCGGGAATGCCATCTTTAAAAAAGCTGATAAAAGTCATTTCCTGTTTCAATTCCTCCGATGTGTAATAATTGATGAATTGCCCCTCAACAACGTGTCCTTCAGTAAAAAATTGAAAAGAATCGTCACCAATTTGCTTATACATATATTGAATTGATTCTTCATTTATTGTGGTATCTATGTTTTTGCCACTGTAATAATATAAAAAGCCATCACTATAAAACATGACACGCTTCCATTTACCATTCTCATCTTCTTTATTCTCAAATGAATAACCCTCCATCCGTTCAAAGACGGTTTGAGCTAATAAATCATCCTTTTCCCCACTATAACTGCTCCAAAATGGAAACAATATAGAAGCTACAATTATACAAATTACTACAACGTTAATTCTTGTTCGCCTACGATTTTTTTCTTTTTCAATTTCTTTTTCTTGTTTATGATATTCAGTAATTTTATTAATTTCATTTAACATCGGTTGTCCTTTCCAACTTCACATGCTGCACTGCAATAGATTGACCATTACCTTATCCTTTCCATTTCCTGTTTCCTCGGGAAACAGGCTTATGCTTCCTGCGCCCAGTCTTCTTCATTATCCGGTTCCGGTTCAAAGCGATTTCTTTCGGAAATATCAATAATCGTCGGTTCATTTTCGATTCCCTGTTTTAACTGGGCAATCCGTTCCATCATCTGATCGGCTGGTACATTGGATCGGGCATAGCTTGATACATCCAGTCCCTCGTCGAGTCCGACGCATACCAGTTCCCACTGTTCATTTGAAAACGCTTCTTTGAATACCCCCTGATAGGCCATGAAATTTATATAGGTTTCCCGATCCATATCTTTTGCAATAATCGGTTTATTCATTTCTTTGGCCAAAATAATCTCACTGATCATGCCTTCAGATAAGGTATTACCATGCACCCATATCTCTTTGCATTGCTTAAGCAGTTCGATCCCCATTTCAAGACCCTTATTCCGCTGACTTGGGATGGTGTCGTCCAGGTATTGGGTAAAGATGGTATGGGGAGCCAGTGGCAGTACATTTAATTCGCTGGCCTGCCGGCACCATTCTTTAGCCCGATTCATATTGTCTTCCATGCTTCTTTCTTCGTTCGCCTTGAGTGGCGAACACACATATACCATTTTCATGTCAGTTATCCCCCTTGTTTTTGTTTCCTTAGGAAACAGCTTTGAGTCATTACATAAAAAAAACAGATCATCATTTGTGATATCTATCTGGTAAGTTTCTCCTTCTTTAAGCAGTTCATTGATCAGAATCACTTCAAAAAGGGATATCGTCTTCGTCAGCCATTAGGTGAAAATCTTCATCAAGTCCCATCACCCCATTTCCCATTTCGGGAGACAAGCCATTTGGATTGCTGCCGTTATTCTCCTTTCGCTTGGTAGAAATGAAATAGACCTCATCGGCTACCACTTCGGTCACGTACCGACGCTGACCATCCTGGCCATCATAGCTCCGCACCTGTAATCGCCCTGACACCCCAATTTGACTGCCCTTGGATAAATACTGTCCGACAAACTCGGCCTGCTTACCCCATACCACAATGGGTACGAAATCAGCTTCCTTTTGTCCGTCTTTGTTTTTAAAGCGCCGATCCACCGCCAGGGTGAATGTCGCTACGGCCTTACCTGTGGTGGTATTTTTCACCTCCGGATCTCTGGTCAGCCTGCCAACTAAATTTACTTTGTTCATCAACTTCTCCTTTAATTTATATTTCCCTGTTTCCCGAGGAAACAGAAATGATCCAATAAAAAAAGATTCACATCATTTGCTGATAATACGATTCAGCTTGATATAAATCTCCGTTAGTGTTTTCTGTACTGATTTTAATTCCGGGGCATTGATCTTCCCCATATGACACAGCTTGGTCAATTGATTAAGATTCGTCCCGATCCTGGTCAGATCCTTTGAAAAATCTTTGAGTCCGTCTAAAACGACTAACTGCCCCCCGGCATAGGTTTCTCTGACATATTGGCCCACTGTCATGTTGGCCATTTTTGCATTGGTTTCTATTTTTTCATACATATCCGCTGTACAACGAAACGAGATGGTGCAGGGATAGGTTTGGCTTTTTTCTTTGGCAGCGTCAATGGTATTTTTAATGACTTCATCCAGATCATCCCGGCTCAGGTAGAAGATCAGGCCCAGCTGCTGCTTTATTTCATCACTGGGAATGGTTAACCCATTTTCATATCGATAAATCTTTTTTCGTGAGACTCCCAGCATCGTTGCCAGGGCGTCCTGGGACAATTCTTTTTCCAGACGCAAGCTGCAAAGTGTTTTCTTTTTTATCTTAATCACCTCCATCTTGTTTCCCGAGGAAACAAATAGAACACTTACTGTTTATTTAATATTTGAATTACTTCATCACCAATCAGTATCTGAATTTGTTTAACCTGTCTTGATCCATTAACTTTAATCGGACGAATTGTATATTGCGTTTGATTCTCTGGATTAATAAAAGTACCTTCTGCTAAATATTTATCAGCAGTAGTTGCTTCGTTCACCATAAAATCAGCCATAAAAACATGATATGTCGGATACAGAACCATCGTAATTAAATTTGCGTTGAACTGAATTTTCGAAAATTGAATCTTACTTTCATCCTCAACATTTTGAGGGGGTATCATTTCGAAAGTAGTTGAATCCATTTGATAGTATGGCTCTGCAAATACCTCGTTCAAACTCACTAAGATTTGATCTGATAAAACAAACACCAAAAACAATGCAATCACAAATACAAAAAACACCAAGCAAGCTGATCCAATAGCTTTTAAAAATTCCATTTTTAACTCCTATCTTTAATTTTTAACATAATTGATCTCCTTAGACAAAACGCGACCTTTAAAGCGTCTAATTTTTTCATAATTACCTTTATCCTGTTTCCCGAGGAAACAAGATTTTTATAAAGAACAGGAAACTGCATCGATATAAATCCAAATTTCTTGACCATCGTTTTGAGCAACAAATTGATTGAATCCGACAAAGATATCACTCAATCCATTGTTGATCAGATCTGTGACTTCGGTTTTTCCTTGCCAATCCGACAATTCCTTAAAGCTATTTAGAAATATTTCTGTTTCGCTTTTTTCAATACAGATAAGATAGACCCCATTCTTTTCAATATCTGCTTCGAAACAGTTTTGGCTTTTTCTGCCACCCAGGGTCCCAAGATATTCCAGATTGAAAATTTCTTTGTCATTTGCCCAGTTTGCAAATTCAGCAGTATTTTTAAATTCCAGTTCATTCATTGATTTATCCTCCTATGTTATTTTTTTAATCCTGTTTCCCGAGGAAACAGATTTGGCATTTTTTATATTCTCAAATGTCTTTTTTCCTTTATTAATCTAATGATCAATGTTTTGCTAAAACATACTTTTCCATTCATCGTCGATTTTTTTTCGCTCTTTTTTTAACCAGTAATTCGAGACAGTGATCAAAACAACTACGACTGCGATAATGCCACCCACAATAATTAATAGCAACCATACTGCTGCCTTTCCGATCACACCGTCATTTTCAACTCCGCTAGTTTGTTTATTTATCATGTTTTCATTATTTAATACAATCTCAGCCGTATTATTGCCAGAAAGCTTCAGCTTAATCTGTTCATCAATGGAACTGCTCCCTTTCATAACATTGTATACATAATTAAAGATATCAATTTTTTCGATTATTTCAGGCGTTGAATAATCTATGTACTTAGCGACCATTGTTTCACCAGCTGGCGATTGGAATTCCAGGGAATCTGCATCTTTGACTTTATAAACAGCTTTATAATTCTCGCTATTGTGATATATCTCGATTAACCCATCCTCCGCCCTTATTCGATACAAGTCGGCTGTTTCAGTATTTGAATCACTCAAAAATATAATTTCATCAATTCTTTCAACTACCGGTTTGTTTAGATATTGGAGATCATTACTTTTGCTTATATAACCAATTAATCCAGTAGCAGCAATTACAATAACAACTAAAAATATGAATCGACCTCCGCCTTCACTCCGCCCATCACTATTCATCGATTATATCCTCCACTATTTAATCCTATTATCAAATGTCCATCTGTTTTATCAAAAATCCTCATACTTTCAGATTGATTTGACATTTTTCTACTCACAAATCACCCAAATAATGGCTTGTAATATCATGCCAATTCTGCTCAATACGGTCAAAGTTCTCTGCAATTTCTTCTAAGAATTCTATTCCTAATGCTTCTTTCTCTTTGATCTGCTTATAATTTTTTTCATCCCGAAACTTAAGTACATTGTCCTTAATAAGTGCATCAATTACTTTAGGCTCCAGCGCATCCAGCTCCCAGCATTCATGACCAAAGTCCGAAAGGTATTTAGTGGCACGGCTATCCGTCAATTTGGTAGGATTGGGCGGTGGGTTGTATTCTTCAACTTGCTCCATGTTCAAAGCTAATCTTTTGAATTCAATATCGTCCGTTTCAAAAACATTCAATCTGTCCAGGATGTCCCGGCTCATATCTATTCCACTTGGATCGTGATCGCCCAGGTGCAGCAGAACAATATTCTTGCCTTCACGTTGTCTTTTCTCTAATCTTTTGGCAGCAACCCACATTTCTGATTGACTTACATACCCTCGGCAAGAAAAATATTTGAGATCCAGCTGGTCACAGATTCTGCCAACTACTCCTACTAGTGCATCCTTTTCTACCCAAACCTCAACATAATTGTCTTGATCCTGCCAATAATCTAAATGATAGTTATATGCAGCAGCCTTAATTACATCTCCTGGTTTCTCCCAATGAGTACGACCTCGGATATTTCGGGTGCGATCTTCAATCGCATTCCAGTCGATCAATCCTGCCAGTCTAGCATCATTAATCAGTGCACCCAAATTTTTATAGCTTCTTTCATTATTGGGAATAATATCTCGTGCTACCATTTGATAATAGACTTGTCTTAACGTCAAGCTGTAACCCTGGGCTTCATAGTCTGTTATGACAGCATTTATTCTCCGGATTAGTTCAAGGCTGGTCTGCCGAAATTTCTTAGATACATATTCGATCTTTGGCACTACATTCACTCCTTGCATTTTAAAATAGAACATTTTATTAAAAGTCCAACAAATTAATCTAATTATTTTTCAATTTAATTTTAATATCTTTCTCATCAATTTTTACATATCTCATGAACAATATAGAATTACTAAAACTATAAAAATAAATATTCAAGAATATACCAACAAAAATAAGCCGATAAAGATGTGATAAAGATTGCTTTTCCAATAGAAATTATTTGATCAATGTGAAGAACTTTCCATCCTATCAAAAACATACCGACACCAAATACTGCAATGATAATTAAAGATATTTTTAGTAATCCCATAAACAACATTATTTCCTTCTTTAAAATCTATTTTTGAAAATCTATTTTTGAAAATCTATTTTTGTTTCCCGAGGAAACAGGAATCTTATTTCCGGGGGTTTGGGGGTGTCCCCCATACTTCATTTTCTCAGAAGGAGAAAACAAGATCTGAATGTTTCAGATGGGCCGTTCGCCCATCTGTAAACATTCGGGAATCTTGCCCTTCGTCCCAACTCCGGTCTTTGAGAAAACAAGATCTGAATGTTTCAGATGGGCCGTTCGCCCATCTGTAAACATTCGGGAATCTTGCCCTTCGTCCCAACTCCGGTCTTTGAGAAAACAAGATCTGAATGTTTCAGATGGGCCGTTCGCCCATCTGTAAACATTCGGGAATCTTGCCCTTCGTCCCAACTCCGGTCTTTTGGGCGTTACAAATGGGCATTTGTAACGCCCGGGTGATTGAAAAAGAAAATATGGGACTGATCGGCCATAATTTAGGCATGTTTTTCGACCCTTTCATGCTTTTTTAGAATTTCATCGATTTTTATTGTAGTTAAATTTGTGATACTTGCTATCTGTCGGGGGCTTTTCCCTTCACTTTTTAAATTTAAAACCTTATTTTCGATGGATTCTTCGCTTTCACCTGGGATTTTCGAAATATTTTCGTTTTTAATTTCTTCAATTTGAAGTTTCTGCGTGGGTTTTTGTTCAAACAGCTGATTTATTCCAGAAAATAAATTAGTTTTTAGATTTTCAATGTAGGCTTGATTATCATTTAATTTATTTTTAAGTTTTTTAATGATGAAATCTTTCTTTTCACTTTCATTTTTATAATTTTCCAGCAATTCCATTTTTCCGGTTAAGCCCATATCCACGATAATTTCTTTCATTTCGCTGTTATGAAATTTTAACCGGTCATTTTCTAATGCTAATTCTTCTTTTTCAGCCTGAAGCTTGGCGATAATTTTCTCCAATGTCGTAATATCTTTGTGATCAGCTTTGATGACAATCTCATCACTTGAATTATTATCGTTATTTTGATTGGTTAAATCTGCTCGTTGATTTTCAATCGGTAATCGGTCATGATCATTTTTTTCAAGTGGATGATCCACTTTATGTTTTAATTGATCAACATCTGACTGAGGAAGATCCGGTTCAACCTCACTGACTATTGCATCCTCATAATCATCTCTGGGTGATTCCACCACTGTTTCATCTTCCTTTAGTCCCCATGCTTTCTTAGGCTTTTTATTGAAAACCATTTGATCGAATGATCTGCCTTTATTCTTCATTAATCTTACACTCCTTTGAATTTTTATATTTTCATGTCAGTCCATCGTTACGCACCGAGTGCGTTTTTTGCTCCGATCATCCAGTCTGGTCTGCTACTGCACCGGGTGCACTTTTTGATCCGCTCTCCGGTTTGATCGACTACTGCACCGGGTGCACTTTTTGATCCGCCCTCCGGCTTGATCGGCTACTGCACCGGGTGCACTTTTTGATCCGCTCTCCGGCTTGATCGGCTACTGCACCGGGTGCACTTTTTGATCCGCTCTCCGGCTTGATTGGCTACTGCACCGGGTGCGTATTGTGCATGTTTACTTTAAAGAAATAAGTTTATTTTTAATCATCACGTTTCCTCGGGAAACAAATTTATAATTCATGTTCCCAATCATAGCTACTGTTTTCTTTTTGCTTGATCTTTTCTTTTAGCGCTTCTCCTTCCAGTTTCTTTTTCATGTGAGTTAATGGATAATAATTAGACTCCTTACTCTTGCCGGATCGTAAAGCGGTAAGAATATTCCTGGCATTTCTAGCAAATTCATCCATTTCTTTCTGGTGCATTTTTTTCGTCCGCTCACTTCTTCTTTGGCAATTTCTCTCAAACTGCTCCAGTAATTTTTCTTTAGTAAACCGCTCCGGCGGATAGAGTTTATTATTTCTGCACTTTTTACCATCCGGTGTCGTAAACGTGATATGCTTATGATGATCCCATTGGACTTCATAACCAAGTTTTTCCATATTGGTTATAAATTCATCCTGGCTAAAGGAATGCTTTACGCACTCTTTAACAGCCAGAAATAATTCATACTTCCAGCTCTGTCCCTGTTTCTGCTTTTCATATTCTCCCTGTTTAACCGTATGAAGCTTTTCATTATTGTCTTCAGGCTGAATCACCTGATCCTGGTCATTTTGCTTATCCCACCAGATCCGGATATTTTCCTCCCGACACAACTCCATGGATTTATTCTTGATGTCCTCCAGATCCGCTTTGCTGATATGCCATTTTTCACCGGTTTCAGCATTGACTGAGTTGATGCAGAAATGGTTATGGATATGATCCCGATCCGTATGGGTTCCAATGACGACCTGGAAACCGTTAAAAATATCGGTTTCTTCTATCAGTCGGCGTCCGATTTCATGGACAAGCTGCATATCCTGTATTTCTGGTGGAAAGCTCTGTTCGGCATGAATATATAGCCGTCCACTATCCTTGTTATACATATTTTTGATCAGCATAAATTCTTCATAGGCACTCTCAGACGAACAGTTTATGGTTGACACAAGGTGATTTTCTGCTTCCATTTTCTTGGTGTAATCAATACAGTGCCGCATTCCGGTTTTAGTTTGTCCATGCTTGAATTTGATGATTTTAAATACTGCCATTTAACTGCTTTGAGAAAAATACTGATCCAATGCCAACTCAACCGTCATCTGGATGTCACCTTCATCCTCCAGATCTGGAAAGTATTTTTCGATAATCTCTGGTGAGATTTTAAAGGTCTTTTCCGGCTTCTTTTTTAAAGCCTTATCATTAAAGATATCATTGAGCACTTCAATCGAAATTTCGACACTTTCCGCTTTTTTCCGGATGATGTTTGCTTTATGATAGGATAGCTTATTTCCATCCAGCATAAAGGATCTCACCACATCCTGTTCGGCATCAGAAAGATAAGACAGCTCCACTGCCGACTTGACACCCAGTTTCCCTGAATCACAGAGATCTTTTAACCCTGTGGTCAGATTATCATCAATCTGTACGTAATAAAAAATCTGTCGTGTACCAATATTGAAAGGATTGTCCTTTTCCAATTCATTGAATTTAGATCGTTCAATATCTGATAATTGATCTTTTCTTTTATTTAAGTTCTTCATCAGTTTATAACGTCTGGCTACAATTTTTGCTTTCTCAGATATTTTGAAATCATTGAGGTTGCGTTTTTTTATATTTGTTTCAATGAGCATCAGTTCAGCAGCGCTATCGTCTTTTAATTCCTCATAGATAACCGCATGGATATCTCTTTTTCCGAGTCTTTTACAGGCTTGCACACGATTATGGCCGGAAATAATCTCAAACATCCCCTCATACTCATTATGTGGTCGAACCAGGATCGGATCTGTCACTCCCATATCTTCAATACTTTCCATCATCGATTTCATTTCACTTTCATTATACTTGGTAAAAATGTGATTCTTGAAATCAATGAGACGATTAACTTCAATTCTAGCATAAATTGAAGATTCAGAATAATCAGCCATATTTACTTAACATCCTTTCATATAAAAAATAAAAGACCCTGTTTGGGTCCAATTGATTTTGTTTCCCGAGGAAACAAGATTCTATGTTGAGTAGTCTCTAAATTGTGTTCCTCGTTCCATATGTGCTTTGATCGACGCCGGTCGCTGCCATTGTCTGGTGAACGCTTTCCATTCCATTGAATACTCGGTTTTAAACGGTTTGAAATCCCGCCTTAGTTGGGCAAAGGGCATGGCTCCCATCCGGTATACTTCCTGGAGCCGATTTTCATTCGCTTCCATATCATCGCCAATCAAGACATAGCACTTGATCTTTTCCCGATTAAATCCTCCTTTAATTAACTTATCACAGGCAGTTCTGAAAGCCGGCAGCGACTGATCTGTGTCACAGGCCAACCATAATTCATCAATTTTTAGACTTCTTACATTCTCAACAAAATGATCATCGATCAAATTTGATTGTAATCCACCTTTAAACTGGATCCGTCGCTGCGACCGTAACATTTCAAAGACTTGATCTTTGTGCTTTTTACTGGTCTGAAGAAAATTATTGTCCTGGATAATGTTTCCAGGACTCGCTGCGACCGTAACATTTCAAAGACTTGATCTTTGTGCTTTTTACTGGTCTGAAGAAAATTATTGTCCTGGATAATGTTTCCAGGACTCGCTGCGACCGTAACATTTCAAAGACTTGATCTTTGTGCTTTTTACTGGTCTGAAGAAAATTATTGTCCTGGATAATGTTTCCAGGACAAATAGGTAATTCTTTTATGCGACCCTCAATCTTTGGCACGATGCACCAGGGACATTGATTGTTACAGCCCCTGCTGGAAAAAATTATGTTTGGCTTGAGATATAGGCCCGGCACGAAATCACCCACTGCACTTGCAAATCCGGGGCCACCAACTTTTACTGGCCGGTCTGTAAATGCCTGGTATTGTTCCTGAAGCTTAATGCAATAGTCCTTATCCCAGGTAAAGGAACAGGAAATATGAATCTCATCAAACGTTGGAAAAAGTGAAAACATCGGAGCCTGGATGATTCCATCCGGATAATAGGTCAGGGGATCTTCAGGGGTGTAACTGGTTTTCTTTGGGAAAACCCGAAGAATCTTCTTATCCCAGTTCATTTCAATTAATTTGTCGCACTACTTCAGCATAGCGCTTATTGAAATCTTCACTCGTCATATTCTGCCGATTGTAAAACATTTCTTTGACAAAAAGATCAAGTGGATGAATAACTTGATTTCCATTCTCATCAATTGTATAACTGATTCCAAAACATCCCAGCTCCAATTCTTCCAGCCATTCTCCAGTCGCTTCTGCTCTTACATCCAGATCTTTTACTTGCCCACAGTATGGACACCGTAACTGATCGGACGTTTCAGCGAAGTGCTTGCCAACAATAAATTCTTTATCGCAACCATAACAGACGTACTTCACCAAATCGTCTTCATAGTGCTTTTCACCCGATTCTTTTTCCCAAATTAAATTCGCCATCATTTTATATATGATATAAATACCATAATCCTCCTTGTAAAATTCCTTCAAATTCACTTCTTCCACCAAGCGGAAGAAGTAATGTAAGGTATGTGCGTAGCCATAGTGACTTACTTTTCACTATTTTCAAAATATTTTGATAAGGCCAATTCCAGAATATAAATAATCTCAGCTTCTCCTTTGTTCCCAAAATACTTTGTTAATAGAATCGTTGGAATTTTGAGTATTTTCTTTTTTTCATTATCTTTCTGGTACAATAATCGTTCCAGCGATTCTTTCGTTAATCCTTCATCCAGGGAAAGTTTTTTTATTGCCTTAGCTTTTGAATCTGTGATTCTAATGCCATCATTAATCAAATCCCGAACCAGTTCCTGATCAGCTTCCTCAAGAAAACTTAATTCGACTGAGGACTTGATCGATAGTTTACCTAAATCCATTAAGTCCTTTAAATCACTAAATAGAAAATCATTTATTCTGACATAATTACATATTTGAGATTTTCCCAAGTGAAATGGTTTTTCCTCATCCTTTTCACTGTGATGGTCTTCCGTATTCTCTTTTAATAGATCCGTTCTTAGTCCCTGTTTTTTTATTAGTTTATGCCACTCCGTGATAATTCTGGCCCGATCAGATAATTTGAAGTCTTCAATATTACGCTGCATCAGATTCGTTTCTATTACAATTAGTTTAGATTCATCTTCCGAGATGTTCTCCATAATCCTGGCATGGATCTTTCCGATTCCCAGGCGCTTACAAGCATTGACCCGGTTGTGTCCAGCCAATATTTCAAACATCCCAGTTTCAGTGGGGTGATCTCTAATAATAATAGGTGTCAGAAGCCCTCTTAACTCTATACTTTTCATCAGTTCTAACATATCCACTTCCGAATAAGGTGCAAAAATATGATCACCAAATCCAATCAAACGATCTGTTTCAATCATGACCAAACAGCTATCCTCGTCGTCATCAAGATTAAACATACTATCGTAATTTTTTTGATTCTCCACTACCTTCACCTACTTTGTTAATTTTCAACTAATTCTTTTGCTAAACTCTCGTATGCTTCAACCGCTTTGATAATGCTTTCTTTTTCTCTTTTGATCGTAAATTTGTCATGCAATTCTCTGACACTAAGAGATAACTTCCCAGCATCAGCTACTTTGGATAATGATGGTATTTTAGAATCATATACGTGGATCCGTTCACCAAACACATCCATAATAATATTTTCCATCTCTTTGGTTGATTTTAGTTTTGGCGTATACTTTGTAATCAAAATTCCGCCAATCACCAATTTCCGATTGATGTGTTTCTTCTTAACCGTTTTGATCGTATTAAATAATGCTTCGATCCCTTTAACTGCCCAAAACTCTGGAGCAACCGGTATAACGACCATATCTGCTGCTGCCAAGGCATTGATCGGCAGCATAAGCAGTGACGGCATACAGTCAATAAGCACATAATCATAGTCGGTTTTATACTCATCAAGAATTCCTTTGAGAACAAACTCTCTCATGGTTGCATTCACCAGCTGAATTTCTACATTCGATAACTCAATATTCGAAGGGAGAAGATCAACCATTTCTTTATGCAAGATGACATCTTCTTTATCAGGAAGTTCTTCATCATAAATCGATTTTGTCATCAATGTCGATATGGTCATTCTCAGTTCATCCGGTCTTTGCACCCCCGATTGCATAGTCAAGTTACCCTGGGAGTCCAGATCGACCAGCAACACCTTTTTCCCTAATTTACCTAATTCCCATCCCAAGTTATAGGTTGATGTGGTTTTTCCGACACCGCCTTTTTGATTAACAATTGCAATTGTCGTACATTTCTTTTCCATTTAATATCCTCCAAAATTTTGTAAAAAAAAGAGACCCTTTCGAATCTCTATTTACTTCGTCCACCGGGTGGAAAAAGTTCGTTATTAATTTTATGTAAAACACTTTGAGTAAAAGTCTCAGTTTCGTATTCTAGCCAATTGTTATTATTACTCTCTGACGAAAACGATCGGTCAACTGGTTATAGCCGTTTAGTATAAATTTCACGATATAGTCTGCATCCACCTCTATATTTGTATTAAGCATTGCCAGGCGAATCAGATCTTCATTGAGAACCGGAATATGATAGCTCTCTGTTATTTCATCGAACAATTCAAGAAAATCGTGAATAAACAGATCTTTCTTTCTTTCAATATCTGATGGATAACCTTTACTGATTAGTGCAATATTATTATCAAAATTTGGAGCCATACTTAAGAATACTCCAGTTTCAGGATCTCTTAGAAATCCATAATTTTCAGTATGACGATCCATATTAAAACAAATTGTATCTAAAAACAGAATATCCAGGTATTCTCTGGCCATAGCCGCATTCAGTTCCTGAATTCGATTGAAGTTAAACGCATAGTCGACCTCGTCGCCAACAAGACTTCTTGCCGGTTCATAGTTCAACTTTGCCCCATTTGTGAAATCCCGGCTCTTAATTCCTTTGTCCCAGGCTTCACAGTATGCCATACTAAATCCCATTAAGTTTCCTAATTCATGAATAAACAATTCAGAAAACACTTCCAGTTGATTACCCAGCTTATATAACCACCATTGACCATTTTCCAGACGCCAGCACTTTTCAAAAGAACCGATATTTGTCAGTTCCGGTGTACGACTATTTATGATTTCAGGCCGGTTCACCTGATTAAAGCTGTCCGGATCTCCCAACAATGCTAAATTATCAAAATAATTCTGACTAAAGCGAACCTGATTATAATCTAAGCCTGTTTCTTCATCCAATTTGATCCAGTAAGTATCAGTGATCGTTGATCCATTGACTCGCATGGAAACTTCCGCGTCATCAGCACTGGTCAATCTCAAAACCCGTTTTAACAATCGTGAATTAGTCCGGTGCCGATCGATGGCCCGGCTTTCCAGCCACTCTACTAAGCCGCCATTTCGCTGTAAATATAAAGGCAGAAGACCTGATTCAATGGGAACAAGGTCGTCATTGACGATTTGGGCAATTTTTTTATCTCGACTCATTAAATAACCGTTTATTGGCTTCATTCTCCACCTCATTTTGATATTAATACTAACTCTCAACGATAGAAATTATATTATAACATTCTTTCGCGTTGACCGCTTTAAGTTTTCATTACCACTAGTCAAAAGCCGCTCCTCCCATCTTGATCAGCTCCTCCATATGCGTCATCTTCATAGGTTCTACTAATCCTTCCAGTCAGCAATATCAATGGCCACTTGGTTAACCATAAACAGGTTCGTTTCGAGTGATTCATTGTAAAGCATGGTTTGAATGTATGCTTTTGAATTGACAATTCGATCCGTGATATTTTTAAATTTATGAATAATATTGTCAATATGAATTGGCTCCAGACGCATTAGTGCTGCTCTCACTAACTCCTGGCATTTACTGTCACCATTGACCACTGTTGCAGGCGCAAAATACATGTCCAACAAATTCATTTTAATATCATCGATAATTTGATCATTGACTTGTGATTCTCTATTCTCCGAAAACACTTTCGTTTCAAAGTAGAAATCAATCTTTTCAAATTCCGTCAATCCATCTTTCATGCTTAACTCATTTTTAGCCGAGACATTGTTTGACTGACTGAATAGAATCTCAGTATTACTAATATCAGTATTATTTATATTAGTATTATTTAGTCGTTGTTTTGACGGTTCCGGAATCGTCATTTTGACGTATCCAGAATCGTTGTTTTGACGGTTCTGCAACAAATAGCAATTATAATGCATTTCTTCCATCTCTGTGGGAGCTCTACTATTTACTATCATATTCTCAAGAAACTTACCAACATAAATCAAATTTGGTTTTTGTAGTCCCTGTCTTTTTTCCTCAACGAGACTTTTTTCTTTCAATTCATTGAAGAGTCTGGTGATTTTCTTATCCGCAGCACCCATAATTTCCATTATTTCTTTACGGGTGTAGATAATGAATACCCGCCCCAATTCGTCAACCCAGTTATTCTTTCTGGATAAACTTACCCGGTCTAACAGTACCCCATAAAGCAGCTTGCTTTCTGCAGACAGAGTTTTATACACCGGATTAGTCATTAATTCTTTAGGTACTCTAATGAATGCAAACTGGTCTGCATCATACATCGTAAAATAATTCATAGAATCCTCCGCATTTGCGTTATCAGTATCAAAGAATCATGAACTTGGATTAACCCCGCTTTTGCTAATTCATTCAAGCACTTTTTAATTAGCGTTAGCGAATATCCCGATTCATTACTCAGCTCTTCTAAGACCATTGAGTGGCCTTCCATCATCAGCGCAAACAATAGTTTACTATCAGCGCTGATCTTCTGGTAAGAACCGCTGAATAGAAAACGTGGCACCCTAAACGTATTATTATCAATAGCGTTTAAATCATACTCAGTTAGATATTGCATCGTTTTCCCCTTTCTCTTTGATAAAATAAAAAATCAATGCACCCTTAGAAAAAGGCAAATTGATTATTCATTTCCATAGGGTTTAACGACAATCTTTAACATATGTCAAAGATTTAGTGAAAAATAGCAGTCTAAGAATAAATTCGTTGTTTATTTCAGTTGAAATCGGGTATAATTACCGGACAGGATTATTAAACCCTGTCCGGGATTTTTTTATTTGATTGCATTTGACATCGCTTCCCCAATCGAGGGCATACCATAGAGTTCTCCTGGTTAGGGATGGACAGAACTGAATCCCGCTACATAAGCCGGCACCATTAAGCGCTGCATAGCCAAATCTCCCCGTGTCATTGCGCTTATTCTCTACCACGAGAATATTTTAGCAAAACAGATGAATCTATTCCGTTTCGGCGCTTAGCCTCATCGACCGAAGGGATCTTTGGATCTCCATGATACGTGATATAATATAGAACGAAGTCGCAATTCATTCTATATCTTTGTCAATGATCGCCTGATAGTTTTTAACTATCGTACTGGTGGAAAAGCTGGGACTCGAACCCAGATGAATACCGATATTCTTTTCCATAAAAAAGATGCGCAGCATGGAGTCGGTTTATGTAAATGCATTTGATTTGTTCGAAAAGGTCTTATATCAAGCCATATTTCACACTTAATTCCTCTGATTCCTCAATATCAATGATTTGCATACCTAAAGATATAGAAATCATTCCAAGGATTACTCCATATATTCTATTTTCTTCTGCTTTTGTCATAGGCGATTATGGATTGTTTTCTTTCTTTAGTTTTTTCAATGATTCATCGCAGATGTCTAACTGCTCTTTTAATTTTTTTTGTTCGCTGTTTATCATACTTTCACCTCTAATTTTTTTCAAAATAGTGATTATTATATTAACTGATTCGATAATAACGCAATTTCATTACATAACCATGCTTTATAATTCAATACCTGCTTCAACAATTTCTTTTAGTAACTGAATGCAATCTTCTTTGCTTTGAACATCTTAACCATCGGCTTCCATAATGTACTCATTATAAACTTCGCTAAAATACTCATCATCTTCCAGCAGTTCAGACATCATCACTAAATCATAGTCGTAATTGAAAAGAAAATAATGGAAATAGTAATAGAATTCACTCATTCCATGTGCCCGTTGATACCATTGATATGCCAGATCACGTTCATCGCTGCCACTGGAAGACCAGCCTGTCAGGTCACCTATAAAAGACTGAATAAAATCTCCTGAATTTTTAAAACCGGCCTGATATGCTTTTAGTTTTAAATTTGCATACTGTTTATCAGTTAAAGAAATCCTAAAATCTTTTCGAACTTGGTCAGTTTCCACATCTTTATTTTGTTCTTGTACGTATAACGCAAAACCCTGATCCATTGTGTGCCTCCTAAACTAATTTACAATAAATGGTGTTTGCCAAAAATCATCAACTGGAGCAGAAAATAGGTTGTTTTCCTCTAGCAGCTCGATGATATGTTCACAATATGCATCCGTTCCATGAAGATCTTCAGCAACGATTCTTTCCCGGATAACAGTCGATTTACCAGTATTGAGATTCACTCTAACCTTAACTTCTTTCATCATAAGCCGACTCCTTTTTCGTGATTCCATAAAGATCATTCTTCATCGCTTTCACTGCATCAACCAACACCTGGTGATGCAAGGTCTCAAATATTGGAAGAAAGAAAACACGTGGATCTACTTTTTCTGTGTCATCGATAATTTTTCTATCTATGATCATTCCTGTTTTTCGATCATAGCTCGTGATTATTTTTGTAATTTTCAATTCTTCCACCGCTCAATCTCTTCTGTTTATCCAATTTTCTTGGACTTCGAAGTTAAAAAAATATTCGATCGGTTTAGAAAATATGCTCGATATCGAAATCATTACATCTAACTTCGGTGTAGTTCTTCCTTTCTCTATGTACATGTAAGTACTCGGGCTTTTATATCCTAGTAGTTTTGACATATCAGCATAGGAGTATCCGCATTTTTCTCTTTCTTCTTTTAATCTATCTGTGTATATTAATTTCATAACAACCTCACTTTATCCAACATATTTGGACTTCATATTGCAATTATAGTCCAATTTTATTGGACTGTCAACTTATTTCTCAATGATATATTGATTATCTTGAACTTTATTCAAACTATTTGAATAAGTGTTATAATTATGAAAAACCTAGTAGTCAGGAGCCGGGATTTATGAATCTGCGATTGAAAACACTTCGACAACAAAAAAATATTAACCAAGCTGAACTCGGAAAAATTTTAGATGTGGGAAAAACAACCATATCGAATTACGAAACAGGTTATAGTGTTCCTGACCTTGAAACTGTGGTCAAGCTTGCGGATTATTTTAATGTGTCTACCGATTATTTGCTTGGTCGAACTGATTATCCTGAAATGTGCACGGAGCAAATATTCCAAACTACGAATTTACTTGCTGAAAATGAAATAGAAGTCCTTGAGATTCTAAGAAAAGTAAACGATCGTCAGCAGATTAAACTTATTGGCCGTATTGAAGAAATTGTTAAGCAAATTACTAGTGAAAAGACAAATCACAATAATGAAACTGGTGATTTTAAGTCCAGCGCTGCCCCATCTACTCTCTCGAAAAAAGAAGTTGGATAGAATAGCGAAGTTAAGCCTACAACATCACTAAAAGGTTTAGAGGAATGATTGTGAATAGAATTATATTTTTAAGATCTGAAAAAAGTTGGACCCAAACACAATTAGGCTATATTCTCAAAGTCAAAAATTCCGCTATTTTGAAATATGAATCTGAGAAAGTTCCTTTAACAGCTGAAACGATCAAAGAACTTGCAAAAATATTTAAAGTTACAACCGATTATCTTTTGTGTGTTTCTGATGACCCTAAAGAGTATTCTACATATTTTTCAGTGTCCGAAAGTTTGCTTACTGAAAATGAAGAAGAATTACTTGAAGTGTTCAGAAAAGTAAATGAACAACAACAGATTAAACTTATTGGCCGTATTGAAGAAATCGTTAAGCAAATTACTAGTGAAGAAACAAATCACAATGATGAAACCGGTGGTTTTAAGTCCGGCCTTGTCCCATCTACTCTCTCGAAAAAAGAAGTTGGCTAGAATAGCGAGGATATAGTGTGTTGCTAATTTTTGAATCTCAAGAATTCGCAAATTCCCTTGATTTATACTCCTTAATCAACACATATTTATATTTGAAAGGTATTCTTTTATGGATCAAACTTATTCCCTCTCATCGCACTATCAAGTTTTCCCAGAACTATTATATGTACAACCGTCTACTAAAAAATCAATTACATCGAGTGAAGGTGAATTTCAATGAAGCTGAACCATGACTGTGTCCGAGATCTATTACTATACATTGAAGATAACCTCCAGCATGGTTCTTCTTTATGTGCACAGAATGTAATTCTTAAACCTTATGAAAACCATGACATAATTTACACAGCGGTCAAACTTTCTGAAGCAAATTTCATTGAGGCCACAAAAATGAATTATATCAGCGACTTAATTCCTGTTATCCATATCCACTCATTAACATGGGATGGTCACAAATTTCTTGATAATATTCGAGATGATCGAGTATGGGCTGATACAAAAGAAGTGACTGCAGACTTTTCATCAGTATCACTAAGAGTCATTGAAAATGTCGCGGTTCAAATAATCACAGCATTAATTAACAGACAAATTTGTAATAATACAGATCTCAATTTGAAATAACCATCGGAGTTGGCCAATATCAACATTCGACATACACCGATATTACTTAATATTCATTGGAACACTTTCTTGATTAAGATAATCAAAATCGGTATTTCATGAAATATTCTTATAATAGGTTTCTTATTAGCACTAATTATTTAAGTAAAATCATTCATATCAGGATTTTACTTATCCAATATTATATAATGTACACGCTTGTCAAGACACGAAATTAGAAATTTTTAGATAAATCTCCTTTCGCGTTTTGATTAGGCAGCCAATGCCATATTTTCATAGAATACAGCTGCCGGTGTTTTGTAATTGAATCGCTGGTGACCTCGCTCATTGTTATATTTAGCGATGTATTCCTTTGTCATGGCTCTCACTTCAGTGACGGTTTCCGGGTACAGCAAATACAGGCGTTCCCATTTATATGATCGAAAAAACCGTTCAATGGCAATATTGTCGGTAGCACGGCCTTTACCGTCCATGCTGATTTTTGTCGTTTTAAAGCTTTTAATCAGGTCAATATAGGCATTTGACGTAAACTGACTGCCCTGGTCACTGTTAATGATCTCAGGTGCACCATAGGTTTGAATGGCGGTTTTTATAACACGGGTGACCATGTCGGTTTGCAAGGTGTTGCTGATGGTGTATCCCACAATATAACGGGAATACCAGTCAATAATAGCGGTTAAATACACAAATCCATTTGGGGTTCCTATATAAGTAATGTCAATGGACCACACCTGATTCGGTTGGTTAATTTCAAGATTTCTCAGCAGGTAGGGATAAGTTTTGGCTGCTTTGGCTCGCTTACTCAGATTGGGGCCGGGATAGAAACAAACAATATCCATTTCCATCATATAACGCCTGACAAGACGCCTGCCTACTTGATGAAAGCCCAGTTTATGCAATTCATTCCTGATTCGTCTGACGCCATAGGCTGGCTCCTCAAAATGAATACGATCAATGGCGTTTTTGATATTGATTTCATCTTTGGATGGCGCAACATCTATGGGTTCATGATAAGCTGTTGATCGCGATAGCGTCAGAAGTTGGCACTGTTTTTTTATGGTTAAGAAAGGGTGCTTCCAATCAATTAACGTTCTTTTTTCTTCATTTGAGAGATTTGGATTTGTTTTTTTTTAAGCCAATCGACATCCAATGTTAATTCGCCTATTTTCTTTACGAGCAGCTCCTTTTCATCTTCATGCTCTTGTTTGAGTTTGTCAACATCTTCATTTTTCTTATTGAAGACGGCGGACATATTGGCGATAAATTCGGTTTTCCAGCGGCTTAATAATTGCTGAGATACATCATACTTCTTAGAGATCTCGGCTAACGTATTTTCTTCTCTGAGGATTTCCAGCACGAGGGCTGCTTTTTCCTCTGGGGTCCAGGTTCGTCGTTTTCTACTCATGTGTATAGTTTATCTTATTTTCTGGATTTTGTGTCCAACTATTTGTGGACATTATATTAAGAGTATTTTAACTCAATAAATAAATTTAGGAGTGTCTTATGAAACTAAGTAAAGTAGCAATTGAAAACTTTAGAGCATATCTGGATAAAACAGAAATCAATTTCGACAATCTAACAGCAATTATTGGAAAAAATGATATAGGCAAATCAACCATCCTTGAGGCACTTGAGATATTCTTTAACAATTCAATTGTTACTTGTGACAAAAACGATTTATCGGTCAATAGACTTGGCAATGACGAGAACATCAAGATTACTTGTACTTTTACAGACCTTCCTTCTCAAGTAACAATTGATGCTGCTTTCAAAACAAGTTTAGAAAACGAATTTTTATTAAACGAAAATGGAGAGCTTGAAATTTTGAAAATATTTAAAGCTACTTCTGCTAAACCCAAAGAAAGCGTATTCATAAGATGTCTTCATCCTTCCGATACAGACTACAGTGACTTATTGACTTTAAAAAATGCTGATCTTAAGAAGCGAGCTGAATCTCTTAAAATAAGTAAAGAGAGCTATAACGCCTCAATCAATGCAGAAATTCGCCAGGCAATCCGTTTAACTAATAAAAATTGTTATAAAGAAGTCATCCTTATACCAGCAGATAAAGAAGACGCAAAAAAAATCTATGATAATCTTAAACTGTATCTACCAATGTATGCATTATTTCAATCTGACCGATCAAGTACAGATGATGACAATGAAATTACTGATCCAATGAAAATAGCTATTCAACAAGCCTTAATTGAAGTATCTGAAGAATTAGAAAATATTAAAGAAGCTGTTCGACAAAGAACCCTTGATACAGCAATAAGAACCCTTGAAAAACTGAAAGAAATGTCGCCTGATTTGGCGAATTCGTTAGTTCCTGAATTTAAAAGTGAACCCAAATTCGATTCTCTTTTTAAATTATCTATAAATTCAGATAATAACATTCCCATTAATAAACGAGGTAGTGGTGTGCGTCGGCTAATTTTACTGAATTTTTTCAGAGCCGAAGCAGAAAGACGGCTCAAAGAATCCAATAGTTCATCCATAATATATGCTTTCGAAGAACCAGAAACTTCACAGCATCCAGATCATCAAGCACTATTAGTTGAAGCATTTCTAGAATTATCACATACGCCAAACACACAAATCATTTTAACAACTCATACACCGGCTTTGGCAAGTATGATAAATATTGAAAATTTAAGATTTCTAAGCAAAAGTAATGATGATGAAAAAAGAATAGTGATGTCAAATAGTGATACTACATATGAGTTAATATGTAATGAGCTCGGTGTATTACCTAATCCCATCAACATGAACACTCGTGCGATAATATTAGTCGAGGGACCTGGTGATGTTATCTTTCTAAACCACGCAGCACAATGTTTGTATAAAGATGGTTTTTTAGAAACTACTTTTGAAAAAGCAAATTTCGCGATCGTTCCAATTGGAGGCTGTGGAACTTTAAAATACTGGATTAACTTAAAGCTAATAGATCAGTTCTATCTACCTTGGGGAATTTTGTTAGATTCCGACAACGGTGCAGCAGAACAAACTTACAATTTTAAGAAAGTCTCAGAATTAAGAAAAAAGGGTATCAAAGCCTATACAACCAGAAAAAGAGAACCTGAAAACTATATCCACTATGATTGTGTTAGAGAAACCGTCCAATATTCCGATACAGATGATGCTAAGGAAATAATTAATCACGCTACCAATATAGGTAAAAATGATGTATTAATAAAACTTTGGCCAAAAATGACTGGTGCGAGAATTCGTGAAGTTGAAAAGTACGAAGACAACGGTATAATCCATTACGAATTAACAGAAATGATTACGGATTTTCTTAAATTGATGAGTTGATTTTTAGAGAATGCACTTTGGATATGAATCAATGAAAGTTCCCCGTATCTAAAGAGTACATTTTCACGAATATCGACATGCAAAATTAAATTCAACACATTTTACTGCCCCATAAACTTTTGGCTAAAATAATATTTTGTAAGGTAAAACATAATGAGATTTAAAATAGAAAAATTTCGTATTGATGAGGGTTTCTTATTAGAAACAGATAGTTGGGACGATTGGTTCGAATTTTCAACAATGTATTGCTTGAAATATATAGATAAAACCAATAAAACTACTGAAATAGGTAATATCAAAATAGGTCAAACTAATATGGAAAGTGGTCAACGTCGAGCAGATATTCCAAGACATTTTGATCGTTTAGATGCTATCTTTTTTTCAGTTGGTCAAAGTGTTGAATACTATGAAAACCTTAAAAATTTAGGTGATAATCTCAGGGAAGAAGTTCTCACTTCATTAAATGATATGGCATTTAATATCGCTCTTTTTGAAAAGCATAAAAATCAAAGAGTTACACAAATTTCCCTTATGAGAGATATTTCAGAAAAAGAGATAACGAATCAATTTACGCGTGTGGCTAATGGTGGTGCAAAACTTACAAATTTTTCATTTGGATATTCATTTCCAACTCTTATAAAAACTAACGAAAAAACTTTAGTAGTGAACAACCCAGCAAAAATAACTTTCAGAGTTAAACCTGAATCTAATCCTCCTACCAATATTCACATAATTATTGGACGAAACGGCGTAGGGAAAACTTACTTTATAAAAAACCTTATTAAAGTGATTACTAGTAATAATGATGCGGAAAACGGCTTTTTTTTCGATCCCAGAAACAACGAAAAATTACCAGCTAGCAATTTATTTGCAAATGTAATTTGCGTTGGCTTTAGCGCTTTTGATGATTTTCCGTCAGCCATATTTTCCCAAGTCAAATCTATGATTTTTATTGGTTTAAACAACGAAAAAAGTGCTGCTTCAAGAGTTAATGAGCTTTCCATACAATTTTCTAACAGTTTATTTAAGATCCTTTCTAGTAAATCGAAAAGTAAACTTTGGCAAAATGCAATGGGGATTCTAAATTACGACAATTATTTCGAGGAATCATTAATTTCCAAAATTGTATTTAATGAAGACCAAACCAAATTTTCTAAAGAAACATGTGATATATTTACGCGTTTAAGTTCAGGTCATAAGATTATTTTATTAATAATAACTCAATTAGTTGAAGTTATTGAAGAAAAATCATTAATTATCATTGATGAACCAGAAACACATCTACATCCCCCTTTATTATCAGCTTTTACCAGAGCATTATCTGATATTCTAACAGAAAAGAATGCTGTTTCAATCCTTGCTACGCATTCACCTATCATACTTCAAGAAGTACCTTCTAGTTGTGTTTGGAAAATGCAAAGATCAAAATATTTCATCTCTCTGGAGAACCTACAACAAGAAACTTTTGGAACTAATATTAATGCATTAAATAGAGAAGTATTTGGTTTAGAAGTTGAAAAATCTGGATTCCATCATCTATTAAAAGAAGTTCTAAAAAAAGAAGATTACGATTTAGAAACCGTTTTCGATGTTTTTAACAACGAATTAGGGGATGAAGCAAAAGCTTTACTTAGAATATTAGTCGCTTTAAAAGAAAAGGAAACAGAATAATGAAAAGGATAGAAAAGCCTGAAAATAACATTGAAGATATCATCACTGACTGTGTATCTAATTACGAAAATGAAGAACTGAAAAGAAAATTCACTGAGTCTATTCCTTTTATTAAAGATTATACAGATCATTTTGACTCCAGTATGTTAGAAAACAGTGTCCATTTGTTGGTTCCTCACGATAATACTAATGATATATTAAGTACAAAAGAAATGGTAGACCTATACAACAATAAATTTTCAAAACAAAAACAGCCTGGTAGAATTCATTATGAAAAAATTAAAATATCAGCCCCAAACGAAAAATGTCCATTGTGCGGAGTTAGGATTGTTTCAACTCTTGACCATTTTATGAGTAAACAACTATTCCCCTCCCTTGCAATTTCACCTATTAATTTAGTACCAGCTTGCTTCGACTGCAATAAAATTAAAGGAAAAAAACAATTTGAAACGTTTGAACAAACTCACTTGCATCCATATTATGATAACATCGACGATGAGATATGGTTAACTTCTGAGATAAAGAAAGATAATACATCATCAAATATATCAATACAATTTAACACCGTTAAACCTGCTAATTACGATATCTCTCTTTATCAAAGAATAATAACTCATTTTATACTTTTTGATTTAGAACACCTATTTCGTGTTCAGGCAATAGATGAAATTTTAAATGTAAAGTATAAACTAAAAAAAATCAAAAGAACTGCAGGGATAAAAGCACTCTATGAAGATTTGCTTGATACTAAGAACAGTTGTGAAAAACACGATCAAAATAGTTGGAAATCTGCATTATATAGAGCATTACATAATAATGAGTGGTTTGTAGAAACATATTTAGACGATTAATAGCTCCTTATAATCTTTCCTTTCATAATAAATATACCTTCATTAAAATATCTACGGCTACTGCAAATATAGGATTACCAGTGCGTTTTTTCATCAATAGATTTATTGTTATTTAGCATTTTACCTTCAATGTAGAAAGGATTTTCTCCATGCCAAATTTAAAAATTGTCGCTTATGCCCGATTCTCATCAGATAATCAGCGAACTGAAAGCATTGATGCACAACTCAGAGCCATCAGAGAATACTGCAAAAAAGAAAACTATCAAATCATCAATATATACACCGATGAAATCAGATCCGGCTTATCCGACGAAAGACCAGGATTCCTTGAAATGATCGATGATGCTGAAATGAATCAATTTGATGCAATCGTTGTTCATAAGCTGGATCGCTTTTCGAGGGATCGTTACGACAGCGCTTTGTATAAGCGTCGTTTAAAAAAAGCTGGTGTTAAACTCTTTTCTGTCCTGGAACGATTGGATGATAGTCCCGAAAGCATCATTCTGGAATCAGTTCTGGAAGGCATGGCCGAATACTACAGTAAAAATCTGGCAAGAGAAACCTTCAAGGGATTGAAAGAAAACGCCTTAAAATGCCAGCATAACGGTGGAATCCCCCCTTTGGGCTATGATGTCGACCCTCAAACAAAAAAATACATAATCAATGATTATGAAGCTGACACTGTAAGAATGATTTTTGATCTTTACCTTCGTAATTCCGGATATAGTGAAATATCTGAGAAACTTAATACTGCTGGCAGATTAACTAAACGCAATAAACCTTTTGGTAAAAATTCGCTATATGAAGTCTTAAATAATGATAAGTACATTGGTTTCTATACCTATAATAAAGTCGCCAATAGAAGGCTCTATGGCGCAAATAGACGGAGTGTTAAGGACGAAAGCGAAATAATTAGAATTAAGGGAGGCATCCCAGCTATTATTGAAGATAGTCAATGGCAGGAAGTACGTGAAAGAATGAGTAGTAACAAACGAAAAACAGCTTCATACAAAGCAAAATATGTCTATCCCCTATCCGGCCTTATCACCTGTGGTAAGTGCGGATCAGCTTATTGCGGCCATCATCGGAGTTCACGATCATACCATAATTTCTATTACGTTTGTAGCAACAAACATAATAAGGGTGAATGTGACGCTAAATCTGTTTCCAAAGAATTACTTGAAACAGCCGTTGTTAACGAACTTGAAAAACGATTATTCTCAGAAAATGGCCTGGAAGCTACTGCCAAATATATTCAAAACTACGCCATAACTCAAAACGACCATCAACTAAAAAGACTTTCTGGTCTAAAATCCGAACTAGAAAAAACAAATATTCAAATTGCTCGAATTGTTGATGCTGTTGTTGATGGGATGTATCACGAAACAATGAAAGAACGTTTGACTCAGTTTGAAGCCAAAAGAAACAATCTTGAACGTGAGATTCGAAATTATGAAGAAAATATGGAAAATATGATTCCATCACTTGAAGATATCAAAATGATAATTGGTATGGACAATATCAGAACGATGGATGAAAACAAATTGAAGGAATGTTTCCAAAAGTACGTAAAAAAAATCACCATCCTGGAAGATGGTGAAATAGAAATTGATCTTGTCGTACATATAAATGGCGTGCCCTGAGGGATTCGAACCCCCGACCTTCCGGTTCGTAGCCGAACGCTCTATCCAGCTGAGCCAAGGGCACGCATATCGTGACCTAGGATACTTCCGTTGGCCACGAACGTTATTATAGCACATTGAGATTCATATTAAAAGTCTTTTTTTGATAATTTTGTGTTATTTTTCACAAATCGTGATTATGCTTTTTTTTGTTGTTTTCCCGTTCCTCTAAAATCTCCGCTTCGGTTTTGCGACGGGGTATAAATCGTTTAGCAAATTTCCCCTTACTGCGATTCTTAATATAAAAATAACCGATGATTGAAAAGGACACTGCCCCGATAAAGTTGACCAAAAGATCATTCATCGTATCGTACAAACCGATATCGATGTATCCGCCATAATGCCAGGGCACCCCATTAACTACCATGGATTTGATAGGCATCACTACCGCTACGTTTTTGCCATCAGGGTTAAAAAGTACCGAACTGATTACCGGCAAAATTGTATCCTTTTGCATATCAGTTTGAAAAAAAATATCCATTCCAAACTCAAAAAACTCCCACACTACCCCCACCGTCATCGAAAAACAAAAGGCCACCAGGGCCACAAATGCTGGTGACAGCGAAAAGGTTACTTTTTCATTGCGATTGAGGATATCAATCATTGAGAAACCGATAGCCGCACAGAGAAACCCGTTGATCGTATGGAGCATATCATCCCAGCGGTCAAAAATCAGGTAATATTCATTAATTTCACCCAAGATCTCCGCGCCAAAGATAAACAAGAGCACGATGATCTCCAGCGTCCCTGGCAAAACAATATTCATCCGTTTATCGAGAAAGTCCGGAATCATAAAGAGTATCAGAGTCAGCACACAGAGAAACACATTATTATAATTCCGATTGAATATCTCGGCAATTAAAACAATCACCACCAGAATCCGCAAAGCAATATAAACAAAGGCCTTTATTTTATTTTCTCTGGCTTCTTCCCAAAAATCTTTGAGATGGCCAAGTACCCACTTTTTTTTATTCGATTTTGTCATCAGTTTTCTCTTTCATCTTAATCATGATTTTATTATTATACCATCATTCTTAATCAGTTTACAATTACAATCACTTCACTTATAATGACTATATTCAGTAAATTAAACCAAGGAGTTTTCACTTATGAAATTTTACCTTTGCATTGATGACACCGACAACCTGGATTCCATTGGAACCGGAACCATCGCTGAGCAAATTCAGGAAAAAATCATCCACCAGGGTTATGGCCCCTGTTCCCTGGTGACCCGACATCAGCTTTTTATTCACGAAGATATCCCCTACACCTCACATAACAGCTCGATGTGTTTTTTCTGTGAAGCTCCAAAGGATGCTCTGACTGCCATCATCAACCTGGCCGCCAATCATCTTGATACCGTTGCCGCGGTCGGCTCAGACCCCGGTCTTTGCGTGCTGGCTTATGATGAAAGCTGCCATTATGATGAGCTGATGGAATTTGGCATCAATGCCAAGAAAAAAATTCTGACCAAAGATGACGCCATGGTCTGTGTTCAAGACAACCAGCTCCATCTGTCTGAACATGGCGGCACTGGCCAGGGTATTATCGGAGCCCTGGCTGGCGTGGGCCTGCGATTATTTGGCTACGATGGTGAAATAAAAGGAGCCCTGAAAAGCGTTATGCTCAACCAGACCTATTCGGTTGCCGACTTAAAAAAGCTTCCGGAAGTCAATCAGGTGATAAACCTCACCACCAAAGAGCCTCTGGCCGACACGACTCCGATCAACATGTACAATCGCTCCAAAACAGTGCTCTACCAAAACGAGTATGTACTATTTGTCAAAAAAGATGAAAATCATCAGTATGCCACCTTGCCTAAAGCTGAAATCCGCAAACTGGGAGATCATTTCTATGTCTGATCAGCAACAACTTTCCTCAGAAGCCTGGGAAAAAGGTCAATCCATCGCACTAAGCTGCCCCGAATTTAAGCCCGACGTGGAAGAAGAATGGTTGGCTGAAGAATCCGTTTCCTGTTATAATTGCCGCTACCGACGCTTTGTGGGGTCGGGAATCCGTTGTATGAAATCTTTATTTAATTCTTAGGAGGAAAAAATGAAACACTCAAATTTTTCAAAAATAATTCTGTCCTTATTGCTGGTTAGCTTGCTGACCTTTGGCTACTGTGGTGCCGTTATGGCAGGCAACGGTGACGGTTCCGGCGGCGGTAGCGGCGATGGATCCGGTGGTGGTAGCGGGCCTACTACTGAAACAACTACCGAGACTACCACAGCACCAGGTAGCGGTGATGGGATTGGTGGTGGCAGTGATAAACCCCTGACCATTGTCACCACCATCCCTGCCGCTGGGGCTTCAGATATCGCTGTGGATACCCCAATCAAACTGGAGTTCAGCAAAAACGTCGCTTATGCCACAGTTCGGGACGCCAATCTCAAAGCCGTTACCCTTTGGGCCGGGGATCAACTAGTCAAAACCGAAATCACCATGGCTGATGACCAACTAGAGCCAGATCTACGTAATTTCATTGACATCGTTCCTAGTGAACCGCTACTGGAAGATACGGTTTACACCATTAAGGTTGATAAAACCTTGAGCTCCAAAAGTGGGGTTGTTCTGGCTGAACCCTTGGAATTAACCTTTACCACCGTTGGAACTGCAGAAATCCCCAATCAAAACACCAATAGCAGCTCCGGCGTGAACACCATCTGGGTCATCATCGGACTGATGGTCATTGTGGTTGTTGTTGGGGTAGTCGTTGTCAAACGAAAAAAAGCCTGAATGTCACCACAAAAAAAGACGATTGTCACCATCATTCTAATGATGCTTCCCGTCCTCTTTTTCTTTGGAACCATCTGTATTGGACGCTATTACGTTTCTTTAACGGATATCTTTCTGACTCTGTGGCAGGGGCTCACCGGCAACAGCAGCGGGATAAGTACCGAAACCACCACGGTGATCCTGCAGATCCGTTTCCCCCGAGCTTTTCAGGGAGCCATGGTAGGTGCGGCTCTGGGCGCCAGCGGTGCCGCTTTTCAGAGTCTCTTCCGCAACCCATTAGTTTCCAGTGGCATCCTGGGAGTTTCCGCTGGAGCTGGCTTCGGGGCCGCCCTGGCCATTGTTTTATTCAACACCGTTTTTCTGACCCCTTTGTTTGCCTTTATCTTCGGGATTCTAGCAGTGATTCTCAGTTATTTTGCCGGCAAAATCGACAACACTTCCACCACCATCACCCTGGTGTTGGGCGGTACCATTATCCAGTCAATTTTTTCGGCCCTGATTTCATTACTTAAATACCTGGCTGATACCGCCACCCAACTTCCGGCTATCACCTTCTGGCTGATGGGCAGTCTAGCATCAACCAAAACTGCTGATGTCTTCCTGGCCCTAATCCCCATGGTTCTGGGCATGGCTGGAATCCTAATCATGCGTTACCGTCTCAATGTGCTCTCCATGGGTGATCGGGAAGCCCGCACCCTGGGGATCAACGTGAGGGCCAATAAGGCCACCATCATCGGCTTGGCCACCTTGGCCACTGCCGGAGCCGTCTGTATCAGCGGAATCGTCGGCTGGATCGGACTAATCATCCCCCATGTGGGCCGAATGTTAGTGGGCAATGACAACAAGTGGCTAGTTCCGGCCAGTATGTCCCTGGGGGCTTGTTTTGTTATTTTCTGCGACACCCTCTGCCGCAGTATCACGGGTGGTGAGATCCCCTTAGGGATTGTAACCGCCCTAATTGGCGGTCCATTTTTTATTTATCTCCTTAAAAAAACCAAAGGAAGGAGCTGGTAATGACTTTGTTACGTTTAAATAACCTAAGTTTTGGTTACGATCCCCACCGTTTGATTTTTGAAAACATCAGTTTTGCCGTCCAACCTGGTGAAGTCTTTTGCATTATCGGCCCCAACGGCTGCGGCAAAACCACCCTGATTGACAGCATCCTGGGTATCAACCCACCCCAACAGGGAACGATTGAAGTCGGCGGCATCCATCTTGCAAAGCTAAAGCCCCGGGAATTTGCCCAGCACATTGCCTATGTTCCCCAAAGTCACACCAAAACCTTTCCCTACACCGTACTGGATATTGTAGTGATGGGCCGGACCTATGCCACTCAAGGCTTTGGTTCGCCGGACTCCAGCCAGCGACAACAGGCTCTGAAAAGCCTTGAGCAAGTAGGTTTAAAAGGTTTTGAAGAACGTCTTTATACCGAGCTCAGCGGCGGCGAACTACAACTGGTGCTAATTGCCCGGGCCTTGACCCAGAACGCCAGAATCATGGTACTAGACGAACCTACCGCCCATCTGGATTTTCGCCATGAGTTAGTGGTAATGGAAATTATCACCTGGCTGGTCAAAGAAAAGGGGCTAACCATTGTGATGGCGACCCATTTTCTCAACCAGGCCTTTTATCTTGAAAATGCCGGGGTACCCACCCGGGTAGCCCTGATGAATCTGGGTAAAATCGAAGCCATCGGTAGCCCTTCCGAGGTGATTACTAAAAACAACCTCAAAAACGTCTTTAAAATCATCTCCACGACCGGGACTACCAATGAAGAAGGAATTCAGCGGAAATTTATCGTACCACTAAAAAACATCCGCTGACTGGCTTATAATATTCTTTAAGAAAGGATGTCTTTATGCACAAAAAAACAAGTTCCCTTCTCAGTTATCTGCTGATGATCGGACTGCTGATAACCCTCCTGACCGGCTGCCAGACCCCTAATTCAACCACAGCAGTTCCAACAAAAACGATTGTGGATTGTCTGAATCGGGAGGTGGTAATCCCGGCTGATCCCCAGCGGGTAGCCTGTCTTTATGCCTCCACTGCCCATATCATGGCGATGCTCGGTCAGGAAGACAAGATTGTCGGGATTCCCAATGGAATTAAGCGGGATGTGCTGATGACCTATAAACGACCCGACATCGTCTCGGTGTCGGTACCTTTTAACGACGGCGCCATCAATATAGAAGAATTGCTGGCTACCAACACCGATCTGGTGCTGCTGCGCCAAAGCACTGCTGATAATGCCGGAGAAATCGAAAAACTCAGCAAGGCCGGGATTCCCTGGGTCGTCATCGATTATGCCAGTCTGGATGGCCTTCAAAAAGCGATTACCGTAACCGGTCAGGTTTTTAATCAGGACGAGCGGGCCGCCGGCTATAATGCCACTCTCCAGCAAACCCTGACACTGGTTTCTCAGCGCGTCAGCGGTCTGCCGGATTCCACTCGACCCCGGGTTTACCACGCTGTTAACGAGGCTGCCCGAACTGATCTGGACGGTGATCTCTGTAGCCAGATCACCGATGCCGCTGGTATCATCAATGTCTCAACCCAGGGCGGCAGCCTAATCACCGATGCCGAAAAAACCATGACTACCCTAGAGCAGATCTACAGCTGGAATCCCGATGCTATCATTGCCAATGACATCAATGCCACCAACTACATGCTCACCGATCCCAAATGGTCCGGATTAAAAGCGGTAGCCGAGCAAAGAGTCACCACTCTACCGGTGGGCGTCACCCGTTGGGGCCATCCCGGTTCGATAGAACCCCATATGGCTACCTTGTTTATCGCCAAAACTTTTTATCCCGATCTTTTCAGCGATGTGGATCTAACCCATACCGTCAAAGACTACTATAAACAATGGTTTGAACTCGATCTGACTAATGCTGACGTCGCTGCCATCTTATCCGGGGAAGGGATGCGACTGGCTAAATAAAGTTCAACCGCTATTTCAATAACAATGATTGATGATCTTCTCAAAAGCCAACAGCAGAACCCTGAGAATAGTCAAACAATCATTGTTTTTTTATTCTTTCATTTCATTCTTTGCGGCATCTACAAAGGCTTTTAGCATGTTCAATGTTTTTTCATCCTGCTGCCATAAAAATTCAGGATGCCATTGCACTGCCAGGCCGAAGGTGAGATCCCCGATCTCCACCGCTTCGACCAGACCATCTTCACTAATGGCGGTCGCCTGGAGGTCAAAAGCCAACCTGGCAATCCCCTGATGATGCATGCTGTTAACCCGGATCGTTTCAGTCTCAAAGATCTCAAATAGTCGGGATTCTTTCTTCAGTTTCACACTATGAACGGGATGTTCATAATTGTTTTGTTGAAAATGCTGAATTTGGAATTCCCTTTTCACCTGCACATCGATATCCTGATAGAGGCTTCCTCCCAAAGCAACGTTAATTAATTGGAGTCCCCGGCAAACCCCAAAGATTGGCTTGTCCCGATCCATTACCGCCCGTAATAGCTGCAATTCCAACTGATCTCGGGGAGGATAGATTTCATTGCTATATCTGAGTAGGGGTTCCCCGTAATACTGAGGGTCCACATCCTGCCCACCACTGAAGACAAACCCATCCAATCGGTCGGCGATGGCTTCAATATCTTCGTTACTGTTCAAAATTGAAAGGATCACCGGAATTCCCCCGGCCTTAGTAATGCCATCGGTATATCCCGGGAACATCCAAATACTTTGTTTACTACTGTCATATAACGGTAAAATCCCGATTAGGGGTTTTTTATCTACACCCATTTTTTAGTTTCCTCATTTCTTATGTCTGGCTCAAATCCTGATTCTAGAAAAGATACTCCTGATGACCTCAATCGACTAACAAGGGTCGAACCCTTAAGTCATTGATAGTACACAAGCTTATCAATAACCGTAGTCATGGATATTATTTTAAACGAAAAGCATCCTAATCACAAGCAAAGTTTGATTCTTGGACATAATTGTGACCAAAGCGTGGTTGCTATTGACTAAAAAGTGTTATAAAATATACTTAACTTTGAAATAGGAGCGACGGCATGCAAAAAAAAAGATTCTTGATTATCCTAATTATGTCCCTGATTGTCTTACTATTCGCCGGTTGCGATAAAGACGATGGGGGCACTACCTACATTACTTTAATGACCCTTCCAACAAAAGCAACCATACCCAATGGGTTGAACCTTGATTCGATCGTAAGCATCACCAATCCTATTCCTGATGATCCCAATGGTGCCACCACCACTGTCCAGTTTGGTATTTTTGGTTTTACCAATACCGCCGGGGAACCGGTTTACTATGCTTATGGAAAAAAAGAATCCATTGCCGATGGTGAGTCTCACCTGATGGGCGAAGGTTTTTATCAGGTCAATTATCAAGTCGATGAACAAAACGTTCATCTGTCCTTAAAAGACGGCAGTTCTTACCTGACTACCGTGGATAAGGCCAACGGTATTACCACTGCTTATAACGGAGAACTGCCCTTTGCTTTTTACACCCCGGTGGAAGGTCAAGATGGTTTTTATACCTTTGTCGACGCCGACGGGGCGACTCAATTCCGGGTTTATGCAACTTTTCTAAACAAAAACGGTAATTTTTTCCCAGCCTCAGAAGAGGGAAAAATGATCGCCGGTGCTCTCCCGATCAACCGATCGAAAGAAGAAACTCTACAAGCTCAGGGACAAAATGGGGTTGCCAAGATGATTATCACACCCATTACCTGTACCAACGTACCGACCACTTTTGTTGTCTAATAAAAACCACAAAAACCCGTTGATCAACGGATTTTTGTGGTTTTTATTCGTTTATCTACTCTTATTCATCTAATCATATACTGGATAGTATTCCGTGTTTTGGTGCGCTTTAAAAAAGAGAGCCAGCTGCGCTTCGGTGGTTCGACCCAGGGACAACGGCGGCAACTGGTCCATGGCAAAGAAGCCACTCTCGATTGTTTCAGCATTGCATTTAAAATCACCATCCAGTAATTCACAAAGCATCAGGATCTTATAAATGGTATAGGGACAGGTGTCCTGGACCCACTTACTGCGATCCAGCAAACCCACCAGTCGGGTTGGTTTAACCAGCACACCAGCTTCTTCAAAGGCTTCTTTAATGACATTTTCCTGAGGTGTCCGATTGACATCGGCCCAGCCCCCCGGCAGGGACCAGCGACCATCAACCTTCTCCCGGACCAGCAAAATTTTATTTTCCACGATAACCCCACCGCGGACATCCACTTTGGGGGTCAGATACCCTTCTTCGCGAACGTAGTAATCTTTGATCACCTCATGGGAAACCTCGGTGTGTTTTTCGATGATTTCTTGAGACAGCTTTTCGATCTCACGATAACGAACCAGATCATAATCATTTTTGCAGTAGGTCAATCCTGATTGAGAGATTGATTGCAATTCTCTTGCCCATACAAGCCATTGTTTTTCCATTTTTTTCTCGAAGCTACGCTTCTCTCCTTCCAAATTTTAACAAGTAAGGTCTTCACATTTCCGACTCCTGTGCTATAATATAATCGAGAATTAATCTTATCTGTTTATTTCCTTATTTATTGGGAATATAACAAGTGAAGATTAAAATTGACTTAGGAGGTCTATTATGTGTAAAGAACCAAAATTTTTTGTCTGTAAACATTGTGGTAATTTTGTGAGTATGATTCATGAATCAGGTGTAGAAATGATCTGTTGTGGCGATCCCATGACTGAAGTTGTTGCTAATACGACGGATGCCGCCCAAGAAAAACATGTTCCAGTCATTACTGTAAGCGGTAATACTGTGACTGTCGATATCGGAAGCGTTCCTCATCCAATGACTCCCGAACACCATATCGCCTGGATCTTTCTTGAAACAAAAGAAGGCCGCCAACGAAAATGTCTGGCCGAAACAGGCACTCCAAAAGCTGAATTTGCATTAACCCCAGGGGATAAGGTTGTTGCGGCTTATGAATATTGTAACCTTCATGGTTTATGGAAAGCAAGTCTATAATTATTACACACTGTAAAAAATAATCAAACACCACAAAAAGCTGCCGCAATGGCAGCTTTTTGTGGTGTTAAAAGAATTCTTTAATAAATTCTGCGTAGGTACCATTATATAAATTCATGTCAATGAAGGTTTCATCCCCGTCGTAACCGTCCATCATACCCCGATGGCTATATTGCCAGAAGGTAAATTCTTCGCCGTTTGGCAGCGTTTCCGGCCAGCTATTATCCAAATCGACAATCCAGATCGGATAGTCTTTATAGTCGGTCCCGATATACATTTTAAAAATCCGCTGGGTGGTGTAGAGAATCGGCTTAACCTCGTAATAATCTTCCAGTTCTTTTATTAGTTCATCGAGAATGACTTTAACCTGCTCTTTAGGCAAGGCATTATCTTCATAGATCCCATATAGCTCCAAATCGATCACCGGTGGCAGGTTTTTATTTGAAGCCGGTACATTCTCAATAAAATTTCTGGCCTGAACTTTGCCAGTGGTGTCATAATTCAAGAAATGATAGGCCCCGACCTTGAGTTGGGTTTTCTGACTCTCTTCCCAATTCGTCTTAAACTTAGAATCGACAAAATCATCCCCTTCAGTCGCCTTGATAAAAGCAAAATCAATATTCTGAGCAGCCAGCAGTTCCCAGTCGATCTCCCCCTGATAGGCCGATAAATCCACCCCTTTAACCAGATGATCCGCTCTTTTGGTATGATTTAATGTATTGGTGACGCCATAAATGATCAAAATGATGATGATTAACACCCCGATTCCGACTACCAATGAGAGTGCTTTTCTTTTGGTCATTGATTTTCCTCCTTAACTCTTAATAGAAGCATTATAACAAAATAATCACTGGCAGGAAAGTCTCTTAAGGAGTTATAATATAGTTACAGTCCATTTACCGGCTGATCGTCTGCATATAAGGAGAGCGTTATGAATAAACCATTATCCCCAGTTCTTGCTGAAAAACTGGCGACCCTGAAAGAAAATCTTTCCCGCTTCCCCAAGGTCAGCATTGCCTTTTCTGGCGGTGTAGACAGCACGCTATTGCTACAGGTAGCGGTTGACGTACTGGGGAACGCTGTTTTACCCATCACAGTCAATGGTGCCATGCTACCCAGTTCCGAATTTACCGAGTCCCAGGCTTTGGCAAAGGCCATCGGAGCGGTGCCACTGGTGATTGAAGCAGATGTTTTTTCGCTGGAAAATTTTGTCAAAAATCCGGCTGACCGCTGTTACCATTGCAAGAAATTTATTTTTACCCAAATCAAAGATGCCGCCCAGGCTAGAGGCTTTGAAGTCCTCCTGGACGGCTCTAATTGGGACGATATGAAGGATTACCGGCCGGGCATTAAAGCCCTGGGAGAACTGGGTGTCTTTAGCCCTTTAAAAGAATCCGGCCTGACCAAACAGGATATCCGGGATCTGTCAACCTACTACAATCTCCCTACCGCCACCAAACCGGCTATGGCTTGCCTGGCCACCCGAATCCCCACTAATACACCGATCACACCGGAAGCCCTTGCGGCCATTGAAGCTGGGGAAGATTTTCTCAAATCCCTCGGTTTAAGCCAATATCGGCTGCGGCTTTTGGGTGATACAGCAAAAATTGAGTGTGACCCCGACGATTTTGTTGTCATCATCAAAAACCGTCTGTCCCTAATCGACACCCTAAAAAAACTGGGCCTCAAAACCATCACCCTGGATCTGGCCGGCTACAACTGCGGTAATATGAACGGTTGAATAATTTCAGGTTAAAACAACCGTAGTACCGACAATTGTTACATCATGTTGTACGCATCGGGGCGAACATGGTGATAACCTGTTCGATCCCGCAGCGAACAACAGATTAACAAGGATCTGACCCCTAGGTCATTGGTCGGTACGGTAACTGGTTGCCACCTTTATCCAACAACCAAATCCGGCTAACAGCTAAAACTCTTCGTTTAATTCATCCAGCTCCCGGTACATCTGGTAGAGGTCATAGTAGACACCTTCTTCCTGGAGCAGTTCCTCATGGGAACCTTTTTCAACAATCCCATCTTCGGTGAGGACTAAAATCGAATCCGCATTTTTAATGGTGGTCAGCCGATGGGCAATCGTAAAGGTGGTTCGGCCCCGGGTCAGCTCTTTTAAAGATTCCTGAACAATCCGTTCGCTTTCATTATCCAGCGCCGAGGTGGCCTCATCCAAAATCAGAATCGGCGGGTTTTTCAAAAATACCCGGGCAATACTGAGCCGCTGTTTCTGGCCACCGGAAAGCTTAATTCCCCGCTCCCCGATATTGGTATCATAACCCTTGGGGAGCTTTTTTATAAACGCATCGGCGCCGGCATGTTTAGCCGCCTGAATCACGCTTTCCCGGGTGGCATCCGAGCGACCATAACTGATATTTTCATAAACGGTTCCCGAAAAAAGATAAACATCCTGCTGGACAACCCCCACCTGGGTGCGTAAGGAATGCAGGGTCAGGCTTTGAATATCCTGACCGTCGATCAGAATTCGGCCGGAGCTGACATTATAAAATCGGGGAATCAGATGGCACATGGTCGTTTTGCCACTGCCCGAAGGTCCCACAATGGCAATGTTTTCACCAGCTTTAACCGCTACATCAATATGGGAAAGTACCGCATCGCCGCCATCGTTGTATTGAAAGCTCACATCTTCAAAAACAATATCGCCCACAACATTTTTCAGTTCCACTTCATTGGACTGATTTTCATATTCGGTAGGTTCGTCCAGAATTTCGATAAACCGCTCAAACCCGGTCATTCCCCGCTGAAACTGTTCTGCGAATTCAACAATCCGGCGGATGGAGGTTAGTAAGGTGGTGACATACATCAGATAGGCGACATAATCGCCGGGATTAATGGCACCATTGATCATAAAGATTCCTCCGAAAACCACCACCAATAAATACATCAGTCCGTCAAAGAGCCGGGTGGTGGTCTGAAAACCGGCCATATAACGGTAGGTTTGTTTTTTTATTTCAAGAAATTTACTATTTCCTGTCTCAAACTTAATCTCTTCAATATTTTCGTTGGCAAAAGATTTCACAACTCGGATTCCCAAAAGATTATCTTCCACCTGAGCGTTTATTTCACCCGTTTGAACCCGCGACCGTTTAAAGGCAATCCGCATCCGATTCCTGAAATAGGTGGTCGTTAAAAGCATGATCGGCAGGGCGGCAAAAATAATCACTGTCAACCAGATATTAACTGAGCCAAGAATGGCAAATGAAACGCCAATTTTTAAACCGGCAATAAAAAACTCCTCGGGACAATGATGGGCAAATTCCGTCACATCAAAAAGATCAGTGGTGATCCGCGACATCAACTGACCGATTTTGGTGTCGCTATAAAAAGAAAACGACAACTTCTGGAGATGTGAAAAGAGATCCCGGCGCATATCCGTTTCGATTCGGGCGCCCATGACATGGCCCACATCGGCCATAAAGTAGTTAGCCACTCCATCGATAAGCCGCAGTACCAAATATACCAGCCCCAGTTTTAAGATTGTTTCCACCGTCAGACTGGCCAGATCATTGATGGCGGTATTGGTGATAAACCGTACGATCAGGGGCAAAACCAGATCGCATACCGTTGTCAAGGTAGCGCAAAACAGATCCAACAACAGAATCCATTTGTATTTTTGATAATAAGGTATGAAACGTTTGATAAGTTGTGTGTTACTGATTCGCAAAATATTCCTTCTTTCTTAATTGCTACACTTAAAAACTTTGGGCAATTGAAAAACGATTCACGTTTCCCAATTGCCCATTCATGGTCTTTTACTGAAATTTCTTTTATTAACTGATCTTACTGACTGACCTTGCTCTGATCTGTCATGATTTCACTAAGGGATGTTGCCAGACCCGCCAAGCCCTGAATTTCAGAGGGAATAATAATCTTAGTGGCTTTGCCATCAGCTACCTTTTCAAAGGTAGATAAACTCTTAAGGGCAATAACTGACTGAATCGGATTGGCATCATTTAACATCTTGACCCCATTGGCAACCGCTTCCTGAACCTTGACAATGGCTTCTGCTTCACCTTCTGCCCGTCTGATCTGAGCTTCCCGATCCGCTTCGGCACTAAGAATAGCAGCCGCTTTTAAGCCTTCCGCTTGTAAAATTGCCGCTGATTTTTCGCCTTCAGCGACCAGAATGGCACTGGCTTTTTCGCCTTCTGCCTGGAGGATTTTTTCCCGACGTTCCCGCTCTGCCTTCATCTGCCGTTCCATCGCATTCTGGATCGCTTCTGGTGGCATGATGTTTTTAAGTTCTACCCGGTTGATTTTAATCCCCCAGGGATCGGTGGCTTCATCGAGAATTACCCGCATTTTGGTATTAATCACGTCCCGGGATGTCAGTGTTGCATCGAGCTCCATATCACCAATGATGTTACGCAAAGTGGTGGCGGTTAGATTTTCAATGGCTTTCATGGGATTGTCCACCCCATACATATAGAATTTAGGATCGGTAACCTGTAAATAAATTACCGTGTCAATCTGCATCGTAACATTATCCTTGGTAATAACCGGTTGGGGCGGGAAATCCGCGACCCGTTCTTTTAAACTGATTCTTTTTGAAATCCGGTCAAAAATCGGAATTGCGATATGAAAACCGGTCTCCCAGGTGGCATGATAAGCGCCCAATCGTTCCACCACATAGGCATTAGCCTGGGGAACGATCTTCGCATTCACAATAATTACAACAACAAAAATGATAAATAAAACGCCTAAAATAATTAATCCAATCATCTTCTTACCTCCTTTTATTTTATTTCTTCTTCTACCAATTTAACCATGGCTTTAACCCCTTCGATTCCTACCACAGTCACTTTTGCACCAACAGGAATGACTGTATCGTCGTCGACATTTCTGGCAGTCCAAGACTTACCATCAACCTTGATGGCGCCCTGTCCCTTAAGATTATTGATTTCTTCCTCAACAATCCCCTGTTCTTTGAGAATGCGATCAGCATTGGTTGTTATCGTTTTGGGATCCATGTGTTTTTTCAAAAAAGGTTTTGTTCCCAATAATAATCCAACAGAAACCAGAAAGAACAGCGTCATCTGTACCCAAAATGGTGCGCCTAAATAAGCGACGGCCATTGCCACCAGAGAACCAACACAAAACCAGATGGAAACCAGTGCGCCAGCAGTAACCAATTCAACCACCAGAAAAACGACAAATAAAACCAACCAGACAAGAATGATATTCATCTGCTCACCTCCCTCATTCACTTAATTTTATTATAACATAGTTTGTTGTTTTTTTTCTCATGAGTTACACAATCGATTTTTTTTATTTTTTTCTTGCACTTTCATTTTTTAGTGTGTATAATCAAAAGCAAGTAAATAGAAAAGCGAACATATGGTGCCTTAAACATTAAGGAGAATAGGGAATCAGGTGAGAGTCCTGAACGAACCCATCACTGTAAGGGCGGAGCAAACCACAAAAACCACTGTTTTTTTAATGGGAAGGTGTGGCAAAGCGTTAAAACCCCAAGTCAGGAGACCTGCCTATGAATCGATCCTGAATGAACGAAGGTAAAGTTCATGGCTGTTATTTAGAATAAATAACAGCTGTGGACTTTTTTATTTGCCAAAATTTGTTGAGAATCATTCAGGAGGAAACGATGACAATTCTTAAAAAAGCACAAGCCGGTGAGATCACCGCAGAAATGATTTATGTGGCGCAAAAAGAAGGGCTCGATCCCGAAAACATTCGCCAGGGGGTAGCCGTCGGTGAAATCGTCATTCTAAAGAGTTCCCGGCCAAATATCAACCCGGTGGCGGTGGGCAAGGGTCTGTTTACCAAGGTTTCCGCCAGCGTTGGGATGTATGAAATAGATGACACCATCGATGGTGAAATGGCTAAAATCAAACAGGCCGTAAAAGCCGAAGCGGATACGCTGATGGATTTAAGTGTTCGGGGTCCGATTGATGAAATGCGTGAAAAAGTCTTATCCACGGTGGACCGGCCGGTCGGTACCCTACCCCTTTATCAGACCCTGGCTATGGCTCAGGAAAAATATGGCAGTGCTTTAGATATGACCGCGGATGACATGTTCGCGATGATGGAAAAGCATGCCTCCGAAGGCGTCAGCTTTTTAGCCCTGCACTGCGGCACCACCATGGACGTGATCAACCGCGCCAAAGAAGAAGGCCGGATTGATCCACTGGTTAGTTATGGGGGTTCCCATCTGATTGGCTGGATGGTTCACAACCACTGTGAAAATCCCTTTTTTACCCAATATGACCGGGTCCTGGAAATCTGTAAAAAGTATGATGTCGTGCTGAGCTTTGCCGACGGCATGCGCCCCGGCTGTATTGCCGATTCCCTGGACGGCGCCCAGGTTCATGAATTGGTGATCCTCGGCGGTCTGGTTAAAAAGGCCCGGGCGGCCGGGGTTCAAGTGATGGTCAAAGGACCGGGCCATGTGCCCCTGGATCAGATCCAGACCACTGTAAAGTTACAAAAACAACTATGCGGCGGCGCTCCCTACTTTGTCTTCGGCTGTCTGCCCACCGATTCCGGGGCTGGTATGGATCATGTCACTGGCGCCATCGGCGGCGCAATCGCCGCCTATTACGGTGCCGACTTCCTCTGTTACGTCACCCCGGCCGAACATATCGGCATGCCAAATGCCGATGATGTCTATATGGGCGTGATGGCCAGCCGCATCGCCGCCCATGCTGGTGATGTTGGCAAAGGCCATCCGGCAGCGATTGCCTGGGATCTGGAAATGTCCCATGCCCGCCGGGAACTTAATTGGGGCCGGCAGATGGAACTGGCCATCGATACTGAAACCGCCACGAAGGTCTGGAAGGATCGCAGCACCGACTTCGAATCCGAATGCAGCATGTGCGGCGACTTCTGTGCCATGAAAATTGTCGGCAAGTATTTACGAGACGAAAACCAGGAAGCGAGGAACTAATCATGACCCAAATATTAAAAGCTCGACAGGGTAAAATTACCGAAGAAATGGAAATGGTGGCACTCAGCGAAGGCTTCACGCCTGAATTTATCAGAGCCGGAGTAGCTGCCGGCCGGATTGTCATTCCTAAAAATAAATTGCGCAATCGTTCTAAAATCTGCGGCATCGGTGGTGGTCTGGACGTCAAAGTCAACGGTCTGATGGGCACCTCTGGTGATCGGGATGATATGGACATGGAAGTCAAAAAACTAAAAATCATCGAAGCCGCCGGTGCCCACGGTTTTATGGATTTAAGTATGGGTGCCGATATTGATACCATGCGAACCTTAAGTCTAAATAATTCCAACATTGCCGCTGGCTGTGTGCCCGTTTATCAGGCTGCCAAAGAAGCGGCTGATAAACGGGGCCTGATGGTCAATATGACCTCTGATGATCTGTTTGAAGTGGTTGAAAAACAATGTCAGGCCGGTATGGATTTTATGGCCGTGCACTCGGCCCTGAATATGGATCTTCTCAAAATATTAAAAAGAACCGGTCGCGTTGCCGATATCTGTAGCCGTGGTGGATCCTTGCTAACTGGCTGGATGTTCCATAACGATAAAGAAAATCCTCTTTATGCCGAATTTGACCGACTGCTGGAGATTCTCAAAGCGACCGATACGGTACTTAGCATCGGCGACGCCATTCGACCCGGTGCCAATGCTGATTCTCTGGATCAGGCCCACCTGCGCGGCTTAATGGTCGCTGGTGAGCTGACCAAACGGGCCCTGGCGGCCGGGGTTCAGGTGATGGTGGAAGGTCCCGGCCATGTGCCACTAAACCATATTCCCTCAGCGATGCTACTGCAAAAACGACTCTGTTACGATGTACCCTACTATATTTTAGGCTTCCTGGCCACCGATATTGCTCCCGGATATGACAATATTACGGGTTCGATCGGCGGTGCCTTTGCCGGCATGCACGGGGCTGATTTCCTTTGTTACCTGACCCCAGCCGAACACCTGGGTCTGCCCAATGAGGAAGATGTCCGCATCGGTGTCGAAACGACCCGGATCGCCGCCAATGCGGCCAATGTCTTAAAGCGCGGCGGCGCGGCCTGGAACCGCGATCTGGCGATGTCCCGGGCCCGGGTTTCCCGCAATCAGGAAGAACAGATCAAAAACGCCATCAATCAAGCCAATCTGATCGCTGCCTTTGCGGCTCAAAAGCCTTCCCATGGTTGTGCTGTCTGTGCCGACAGTAAATGTCCGGCGGATGTCGCGGCGGAGTTTTTTGGGATATCCTAAACGAGTAAACCCTTTGTGACGGGTAGCTTACCCGCCCCACGAAAAAACAAGCGTTTATTATCCAAAAGCGTCACCCATCATTCCGTAAGGGTTTGTAATACAAGCCCTTACAAGCCTCACCAATATAGTGATAAAATCAATCGTACGTTTCATTTATTACTAAGTAGAAAGGATAATTACCATGATCGAAACCAAATATACCTTAACACACGTCATCGACCATACCGAACCGGCTGACCCCAAGTGGCGTCAGGCCGCCCGCGATCATATAGAAAAATTAGCGATTCCGCCCTGGAGTCTCGGTCAGCTGCTGGTTGTCGCTGAACAGTTGGCCGGGATTCAACGCACCATCCGACCCAATGTCGATAAAAAAATGGTCATCACCATGGCCGGAGATCACGGTGTGGTGGCCGAAGGGGTTTCTGCCTTCCCTCAGGAGGTGACTCCACAGATGGTGGAAAACTTTGTCAAAGGCGGAGCGGGCATTAATATTTTAGCCAAAGCCGCTGGCGCCGAAGTGATTGTCGTTGATATGGGCGTCGCTGTGGATATGCCCGAACTGGTTTCACAAGGCGCCATCATTGACTGCAAGATCGCCCATGGCACCAAAAACTTTTATCAGGAACCGGCAATGACCCGGGAACAAGCCATTGCTGCGCTGGAAGCCGGGATCAATGTGGCTTCCAAGGTGATCAAAGAACAGGGGATCAATCTGCTGGCTACCGGCGATATGGGGATTGGCAACACGACCCCCAGCGCCGCTATTTTAGCGGTTATGGCCGAATATCCGGTTTCATCAGTAACCGGCCGGGGCACCGGCATTGATAACGCCACCTTGCTCAACAAGATCAAAGTGATCCGGGAATCGATCAATCGCCATCAACCCGATAAAACCGATCCCATTGATGTCCTTTCCAAAGTCGGGGGCTTCGAGATTGCCGGGATTGCCGGCGTAATCCTGGGGGCTGCTTTTAATCAGGTGCCGGTTCTGGTGGACGGCTTTATTTCCACCGCTGGTGCGCTGATCGCCAAGGCCCTATGTCCCCAATCGCTGGATTATATGATTCCCTCCCATCAGAGTGAAGAACCGGGGCATCAGCTAATGTGGCAAGCCCTGGGCTTACGCCCCCTGCTTAACCTCAATTTCAGATTAGGAGAAGGCACCGGGGCAGCGGTGGCGATGCACCTGGTGGAATCCTCGGCCCGGGTCATCTGCGACGTCTTAACCTTTACTGACGCAGGAGTAACCAATGGTCATGAAGGGGTATGATCCCCAAACCAACGGCGGCCAGTATTTAGAAGACCTGGCCACCGCTTACTGGGTTTCCGATGCGCTGTTCACTGCTTTGGAAATGGATCTTTTTCAAACCATCGATGATTTCGGGATCCGCGGCGCCAGTCTCTTAGAACTCGCCCCAAAACTGGGGGCCAACGAAAGCGCCCTGGAACGTTACCTGGCACTTCTAAACAGTCTTGGTCTAGTAGGATGCTACCAAAATGTTTATTATAACCAATTGATTACCAAAGAATATTTACTAATAGCGAGTCCGCTTTATCAGGGCGACTCGCTGCTGTGGCGTAAAAATCTTACTGATGACTGGAATACGCTTAAAGCTTCGCTGACTGCTGGTGGTCGGGTCAACTTTCTGCCGGCGGATATCAGCGAAGAAGAACTTAACCTGCGCCGGGCTAAATACATCAAAGCCATGGACAACGTGGCCAAGTTAAAAGCCCGCGACTGCACCACCTTTTTTACCGAACTCAGCGGTGATATTCTGGATGTGGGAACCGGCTCCGGAGCTATGGCACTGGCCTTTTTAGAAGCCTTTCCGGGCACTCGTGCCACCCTGCTCGACATTGTGCAGATGCTTCCTCAAACTCAAAAACTTGTCGATGCCACCGCCTACGCAGATCGGGTTAACTACCACCCCGCTAATATTCTGGAACCACAATGGGGTCTTGCCAAAAAATATCGGTTGATCATTCTTTCTAATATTATTCACGCCTACGCCGAGTCGGAAAACGAACAGGTTTTAAAAACCGCAGCCAGCCATTTGAGTGATGATGGCATCATCCTGATCCATGATTTTTTTAATGAGCATGATCCGGTCAAGGCTCACCTGACCGATATCAATATGTTTTTAAACACCTACAATGGCAAAGTTTTTTCCGGAGCCTGGGTAATTGCCGAGCTTAAAAAAAATGATCTACTCACCTCATCGCTGATTCCTCTGGCCACCGACACCGCCCTGATCTTTGCTGCCCGAAGCCAGATGGCACTGGATACCATTTATTTTAAATAATTATTATCGTTAACCAAATCAAGGAGAAACCATGAAAATACTTTTCATCCAAGCCCTCTCAATGGAGGGTATCGACATCGAGCGGGTTTATCCCATTGGGATCGTCGTGCTGGCATCTCAGGTCGAGCGGCAAACCAATCATGATCTGCAGCTTTTTGACATGAATATGGCCATCGATCCCTATGGCGATTTACGCTTACAACTGGATACCTATCAGCCGGACGTGGTCTGTCTGTCGCTACGAAATATTGATCCTTTGGGTAATAAAACCTCGTCGTTGATTCCCGGCTTTGCCGTTACCCTGGCTTTTATTAAACGCTACGCGGCTGATACCAAAATCTTAGTCGGTGGAACCGGTTTTTCGCTATTCCCGGAACGGCTGATGCGCGAATATCCGGAAATTGACTTCGGCGTGACCGGCGAGGCCGAAAAAATCATTGTGCCACTACTGGAAAATCTCAATAACCCGCCCCACCTCCCAGGGCTCTGCTACCGCGAAAACAAAGCGGTCTTGATCGTCCCACCGGTGGGTGATTATGATATGCTGGATTACGTGATGCCCAACCGCGATCTGCTTGATCCCCGCCCCTACCTCACCGTTAATAAATATGTGGAAAGTATCGGCGTGGAAACCAAACGGGGCTGCTGTTTTAGCTGCGGCTACTGTTCCTATCCGCTCCTGCAGGGCTCTAAAATGCGTTGCCGCACCCCTGAAGCGGTGGTCGATGAAATCCAGTTTCTCTACGAAACATACGGTGTCACCCGGATCCACTTCACCGATTCGGTGGTCAATATTCCGGTGGATCACCTCGATACAATCTGCGCTGAAATCATCCGGCGAGGTTTAAAAATTAACTGGAGCGGTTTTTTTCGCGAAAACCTGTTAACCGAGGAAAACGTCGCCCTCTATACCCAATCCGGCTGCGAATGCTTTTCCCTGTCCCCCGACGGCCTGAGCCAAACGGCCCTGGATGCCATGGATAAGCATATGCGTGTCCAGGATATCCTCGACACTGCTCAGGTGTTGGCAGGCAGCGGTGTGGTCACAGTTTATCACTTCCTCGTCAATACCCCCGGGGATACCGCCGCAACCCAGCAGCAAGCCAGGGACCTCATCGATGCGATTTACGAGATCCATCACGCTTCCAAAACCCTGGGTACCATTGTACTCAATAATATCCGTATTTTACCGGGCACCAAGGTAGAACAACAGGCTCTGGCAAACGGGGTGATCACCCCGGAAACCGATCTGCTCTACCCCACCTACTATAACCCGGCGCCCTTTGACCGGGTCCGCTATGATCTGGAAATCTATCATACCAAAAAAAATATCTTTATGTGGCAGGAGGTCACCTCATGAATGTCATTCTTTTAGAACATCCCCGCTCCTACGGCGACGACCGCTGTAACGATATTGCCAACGCCCCCCTTTCAGCCTGCTTGAACACCGGCTATATTGGCGGCATGCTGGCCGCCAACAACATTGATGTGACAATTGTGGACGGCTATCTGGAACAGCTGGATTATCCGGCCATTGAAGAGCAAATAGCAACGCTAACGCCCACGATTTTAGGGATTCACCTGGTTTATCACTGGGAGGACAACAAAACCCTTTATCAGTTTATTAAGCACATCAAACAAACCTATGGCATTGCTTATGTCTGCGTTTATGGTTTTTACCCCACCTTTGCCTATGAAGAAATTCTTAACCGCTGTCCGGCCATTGACTCAGCCCTGTTAGGCGAAGCTGAACTGACTTTCTTGACGCTGGCCGAAAATTTCCCCACCGTTCCCCAGTCGGGAATCGCCACACGCACCACTAATGGCATTGTCGCGACCCGAGGCGAGGTTGTTACGGATGTGGATTCATTGCCCTTTCCTCTGCGCAGCACCAGCTCCTATTCTTTTGGCGAGGTCAATATTTCCGGTAGCCGGGGCTGTTACGGTGGCTGTACTTTTTGTTATATCAACCCCTACTACGGCGATACAAAACGGAAATGGCGGGGCCGAAGTCCGGAGAACATTATCACCGAAATCGATACAATAATGAAGCAAACCGATATCCGCTACTTTTATTTTATGGACCCCAACTTCTACGGTCCCGGTCGCGCTGGAAAAGAGCGGGTCCTAAAACTGGCCCATCTTTTAAAAGAACGCCACATCCACTTTGGCATTGAAGCGCGGGCCAACGATATCGAAGAAGAAACCATCAAAGCCCTGACTGACGCCGGTCTTAAACACATTTTAATCGGTCTGGAAAGCGGCCTTGATGAAGCGCTGAAACGGCTTAATAAGCTGACCACCGTGGCTGATAATGAACAGGCTCTGGAAATCCTCCGGAAATACGGCATCGAACCCAGCGTCGGTTTTATTATGTTTGAACCGGACTCGACCCTGGAAGATCTGAAAGTCAACTACGATTTTTTAAAACGAAACGCTCTACTGGATAAGCTGGAAATCAGCGTTAATGTACTCTATCATCATATGATTATTCTTAAGGGTAGCTCCTCCTACAAAGCCCTCCAGGATCAGGGGCGGCTAAATATTTCCCCTCACTCCACCTATGAGGCAGATACTGATTATCTTAACCCAAGGGTGGCGATGTTAGCCGGGATGATGAGAGACATGACTAATCATATTTTTTCCTATATGAAAGATACCTGGGAACTGAGCTTTAAGAAAGATCCGGTAATTCTGGAAAAATATCGTCTGATCAATCAGCTGCTGATTCAATCCTTTGAAGATTATCTTTACTTACTAAAAAACAGAGAAATCACTATTGATCAACGAAACAGTTTTGTGGATACCTTTAATCATACCGTTGATGGAATTATGGCATAAAAAACGCCTAAAGGGAAATCCCTTTAGGCATTTTTTTATCTGATTTTATTCAGACTCAATTATTTCATTTCTAACAACATTTATCTCAATCACGTGACGTTCGTCCGACTTGGTAATGGTGAAGGTCAGATTTTCAAACTCAAAGGATTCACCCACATTGGGAACGCGATCCAGAAATTCAACAATCCAACCACCTACCGTGATCACGTCAAAATCATCATCCATATCAAAAAGATCAAACATTTTTCCCAGATTTGCTTTTCCTAAAATCCGATATTCGTCTTTGGATATTTTTACAAATTCATCGATGACCTCATCATGTTCGTCCCAGATTTCACCAACCAGTTCTTCAATGACATCTTCAAGGGTGACAATACCAGCGGTTCCGCCATATTCGTCGGAAACGACAGCAATATGGCATTTTTTCTGCTGGAGCAGCGTTAGCAACTTGGAAATTTTCATATTTGGAGTGATAAAGACCACCGGGCTGATGATTTCTTCCAGACTGCTGTTGCCATTGGCCACATAATGGGTAAAATCCTTATAACTGATAAAACCGATAATCTGATCAATGGTCCCCTGATAAACTGGCAGCCGGGAAAAACCAGTTTCAAAAAACAACTTGGTAATATCCTCCTTGGGATTATCCACATCAATAGCGACCACATCCACCCGATGGGTCAGGATATCATCCACATCCAGGTCATTGAACTCGATCGCACTGCGAATCAATTCTCCATCCTGAAGATCGATGCCACCATCATTTTCTGCTTCTTCCACAATGGTCAGCAGTTCTTCTTCGGTCATGCTGCGTTCATCATTAACCTTAAACAATTTATCAAGCATTTTTTTCCATAACATAAATAAAAAGTTCACTGGTGTTAATATAAACATCAGAAACCGAATAAAAGGAGCCGCAAACATGGCAAAACTTTCAGGTGAATCTTTAGCCAGACTTTTAGGTGAAATTTCACCAAAAATAAGTACCAGTACGGTCATCACCGCCGTTGAAATGGTCACTCCGGCATTGCCGAAATAGCGAACAAAAACCACCGTAGCAATTGATGCTGAAGCAATGTTGACAATATTATTCCCGATCAGAATTGTCGATAATAAAACGTCAAATCGATCAGAAAGTGCCAAAACCTGAGCCGCTCTTTTGTTTCCGTCTTTGGCCAAATTTTTTATGCGAATACGATTAATGGAGGTAAAAGCCGTTTCCGTCGCCGAAAAATATGCTGACATCAGCAGCATCACCACTAGAACTGCAATAAAACCTATAACACTACTGTCCATTGACTAAGATTCCTCCCAGTAAACAGATTCGTCAGTGGTCACGCTCTCCGATTTGATAAGTTGTGTCATTTTTGTCTCAGATAATGGTACGTCGTCCAATTCTATTCCTCTTTCAAATATTATTTGTCACTATGATATCATATTTTTAGTTACAATTCCATAATATCTGATAAATTTTACCTAATTGGCGAATCTTTAAACTTTTTTAATTTTTCGTAATGGTTGAGAATAATCATAAACAGCAGATTGTCGTGACCATTACACTTGAGGGAAAAACCAAGGCATTCTTCCATTTTATTTTTTCTGAAAATAACCGTATTTTTGTGGACAAATAAATCTTCGGCCACCTGTTCAAAGTGAAAATGATAATCAAATATTTTGCGCATCGTAATCATCGCTTCTTCGGTGCCTTTGCCGAAATATTTCTGAATTTTTTGAATATAGGGTTCAATAACCAGGGTATAGGCTTCTTTGTCCAGTTGATTATAAAGACGCCATAAATAATGGTGATGAGAGAAATACACAGGTTGATTTTTCTTATAAATGCCGCTGCGATACATACCATAGGCTTCACCATAGGATTTCACGTAGCCCTTGACGCCCAGATAATAACCGCCCACAAAACATTGCATATTTTTAGCATCCGCAGCATTTTTCATAACGTCCAGATAGGTACTAATGGTCTTTTCTACCTCCCAGGGTTCTGTTCTCTTGAGCGTTTTGAAAACTAAAATAAAACCGCCGGACATCACCGACGAAATATCGTCTTTTAAATGACTGTCTGACAGCTTAATCTGGTTGAGGATTTTTTCAAGCTTTCCTTTTTCAGACGTTTTATGATCAATCCCAAAACTTAAAATTACCGCCACTCGACAACTTTCCATACTATAGCCGATGCGCTCGCCCCAATCCGCAATTTCTTCTTCACTGATGCTTTGCTGATCACTGATCAAAGTGTTTAAAAAGATTTCTTTATCGTTGCGATGGGAATAGAAGCGGTTCATCGTTTCTTGCTGTTCAATGATCAATTCTGCGGTCATCTTCACCAGTTTCCCAATGTTTCGGACCTCATCCGGGTCTCCAGTTATTCCAACGACGCCAATGACTTCTCCACCTTTATCCACAATAGGCAAATTAATCCCCGGCTTCACACCCCGAAGTTCTATTGATTGTGTATCAGTCACCTCACAGGTAATCCCGTTTTGAATGGCAAACATGGCTGTTTCATGGAAGCTTCCAAGTCTGTCCGGCGAACCACTCCCAATTATAATTGCATTTTTATTCATAACATTGATGTTATAACCAAGGGTGTTCATAACTTCATCGGCAATTTTTTGGGCAATTTTCTTATCCAGCATCGCCCCACTCCTTTTATTCTATCTCATATTTTGCGGAAGCATGCATACAATTGCCAGAAAACGAAAAAGGTTATCGATCGTTTTCGCCAATAACTGGGGCGCATTTTGCATATGCCAGACCAACCCGCGGTCGTTACTAAAGATGGCAAAGGCGGCCACCACCCCACAATTGTAAATCGCTTCATAACCATCATCTAACGCTCCTGAGATCACTACCACCGGAATATTTAGATTTTTTCCCCGTTTTCCAACGCCGGAAATCACCTTGCCCATCACACTTTGGGCATCGGTTTTCCCTTCTCCGGTAATGATCATATCGGCTCCGTCAATTGCCGCTTCAAAACCAATTTCATCCAGAACAATATCCAATCCGGATTTCAACTGGCTTTTAAATAAAGCCACCAATGGTAATGCCATACCGCCGGCGGCGCCAATTCCTTTTAGCTTGACCAATTTCCTGGCTGTTTTTTTCTCAAGAAGTTGTCCAAACATACTGAGTCCCTGATCCAGAAATATCACCATCTCGCTGTTGGCACCTTTTTGAGGACCATAGATTGCCGCCGCCCCTTGAACGCCACAAAGAACATTATCAACATCACAAGCAATGACTATTTCCACCTCTTGCAATGCGGGCTTAACCTGGCTGGTATCAATTGTCCTCACCCGGCTTAAATTTTCGCCGACAGGGGCCAACAATTCCATATTTTGATCATAAAATCGGACCCCCAAAGCATTGGCAACTCCCAGACCGCCATCATTAGTCGCGCTGCCCCCTAAACCAAGGATAATTTTGTGGCAACCCCGCCTGATTGCATCCGCAATCATTTCCCCGGTACCATAGGTACTCGTTTTTAACGGATTGCGTTCATCATCTGCTAAAAGCGGCAAGCCGGAAGCAGCCGACATTTCAATAACCGCTACTTCACCGTTTAAAATGCCGTAGATTGCGGTTATTTCTCTGAATAAAGGGTCTTTCGTTTTGATTTTTATGATCTCACCAGATTGATGCCTGACCAGTGCCTCTACCAGACCTTCTCCTCCATCCGAAATGGGAATTTTTACGATCTTAGCTGTCGGCATAATTTTAAGAATTGAACCTTCAACGATATCACAAACCTCAGTAGCTGACATGGATCCTTTAAAAGAGTCCGGAGCAATCACTATTTTCATTTTGTGCTCTCCTCTAAATTATATTTTTTATGTCTCAAAAACAATAGCATGGGTAAACAGGAAAACCCATGCTATTGCAGTTAATCATTTCAGGATTTGATAAAGTCAGCAACGACTTGATTAAATTTATCAGCTTCTTCCCAGAATAGCATATGACCGGAATTCTCAAAAAACTCCAGTTTTGCTTCTGGAATCTGCTCAGCAACATAGGCGCTGCCCTGCCAATCAAAGACAGCACTGTGTCGGGCCACGCAGACCAGGGTCGGAAGATTAATCAATGGCAACAAATCTCGCCAGTCCAGATTAGTGTGATCCCGCATGATTTCAATACGCACTTTCGGCGGACACTTTGATATCTCATCGGCGATAAATTTTACTTCTTCTGATGTCGGTTCATGATACAGACAGCCAAAGGCCAAGCCTTCTGCACTTTCTCGCGGAGCATACTCAATGGCACAACAGGTTCTGATGAACATTTCCACATCATAACAGCCATTTTGTCCCCATACCCAATCTGGGCCAGTGTATTGGAGCGGTGCCTGATCAACACAAACCAGTTTGCCAACCCGATGATTGCCAAATAATTCCAGATAACTCCACAGTACGGCAACCCCCATGGACCATCCCAGTACGGTGACATCTTCAACATCCAGTTGATCCAAAAGTTCTTTCACATCCATCGCATAACGAGAAATCCGGTGACTGTGTAAGACCTTTTCAGATTCACCATGCCCACGAAAATCCATTACTATTACCTGAAAATTTTCAGCCAGTACATCGCTGTTTTTTTTGAAAAACTGGGTTGTACAAGTCCATCCGGGAATCATTAGCAAAGGTTTTCCTTTGCCCTTTACCTCATAATATAATTCAACATGATCATTGGTAAAAAAAGTTGCCATAGCTTTCCCCCTATTATTAATTAATACCTTGCCTGCTTCCCGCTTCGCCATCTAATCAAACCGCTACTCTTTTTCCGATCACTCAGAAACGATCAGCCTCATTCGATACCAAAGTACGATGTTTCTGTTTTCAAGCTTTATACAAAATACTATTGATTATTATTATACCCAATCTGCAATAGTTTTCAATGGCATTTTAGCCAATTAATTTCATATTCATTAGACAATTATACAATAAGCACCTTCTGTCTTCGAACTTTTAAAATTATTGTTTAAATTTGCTACTGTTTTTTTAAAAACGAGGATTAAACAAATTCCTTGTTCTGGAAAGTTTGACTATATCAAGAGCACCATATATTTAAAAAAACCTAATAAAAAAACAACCAATATTTACTACTGATTGTTTTTTTATTATTATCGCCTGATTTCAAGCATCTTGACTTTTAAATCATTCTCCAGTTTTTCAAGCTCAACTTCCACTTCTTTTCGTTTCTGACGGCCTTCGGTCTGGATTCGCAACACCTCATCAAAGGTACTAATCAGAGACTCATTGGAAATCCGCAGCGTTTCAATATCGACAATGCCCCGTTCCGATTCTTTGGCGGTAGCAATGGATTCCATCTTCAGGGTTTCGGCATTTTTTCGCAATAATTCGTTAGTCATATTGGTGACTTCGCGCTGAGCCTTGGCGGCCTGTCCCGAATGAACGACTCCCAGGGCCAAAACCATTTGACTTTTCCATAAGGGAATGGTGTTGACAATCGAAGACTGGATTTTTTCAGCCATCAAGGTATCATTATGTTGAACCAGTCGGATTTGCGGCGCCATCTGAATCGAAATCATCCGGGTCAGTTCCAGATCATGAATTTTTTTCTCAAAGCGATTGCACATGGCTGACAAATCATTAACCGCCTGAGCATCCTCCGGTAATCCGCTGAGCTGTGAGCGTTTGATCAATTCCGGCAAATCTTTATTTTCGACTTCCTTGAGCTTCTTTTTGCCAGCCATGATATACATTGACAATTCTTTAAAGTAAGTTTTGTTGACGTCATAAAGTTTATCTAGCATGGCCACATCTTTTAAAAGCTGCATCTGATGTTTTTCCAGGGCTTCGGTAATCCGGTTGACATTGGTTTCGGCAGTCGCATAACGCGTCTGCATGGAGCTGAGCTTATTGCTGGTTTTTTTGAAAAAGCCCAAAAAACCTTTCTCTTCTTCCTCAATGTCAAAGTTTCGTAGTTCCATCACCATATCACCCAGCATTTTGCCGACCTCGCCCATGTCTTTAGTGCGGACATTGTTCAGGGCCGTTTCTGAGAAATCGGCAATTTTCTTCTGGGCTCCAACCCCAAACTGCATCACCAGGCTGGAATTAGTAAGATCAATTTTGCTGGCAAAATCATCCACCATTTTTCGTTCTTCCACCGTCAGTCGACTTTCGTCAAAAACTTCCCGTTCACCCTTAAGCTCCTGATGCACATTGGCCGTCATCACCTTTTCTTCTTCGAACGGGTCGAAGGTTAAAGTAGGGGTTGCCTGGGAATAATCATTCATATTGTCTTCCATCGCTATTCTCCTCGTCTTAATTAAGTTGATCCTTTCAAAGCTTTCATCAATTTAAAATATCATGGTGGGCTTTTCTGAATTCGGATCTTATTACTTCGTCTCTTGTTTTTTAAAATCTCTTTTGGTTAGACCTTCCTGGGCCAGCATCGTATTAAGCACCGAAATATCCGTTGAAACATCCATTGCCGTGTCTTCATAAAAACTATCCAACAAATTTTCAAAGGCGTGGCTGATGGTGTCCAGGGTATCTTCAATCTCTTTTTTAGTCGCTAAAATATTGGTGCCCTGAATAGGTTCTGCATCTAAATCCCGATAGACCGAAACTAGCTTTAAGGTGGTCGGCAGATAATAGCCCATAAACTTCCGAATTTCCGGCAATCCATCCGGATTTTCCTCAATAAATTCGAAGATTTTGGTGATCACTATTTCCAGTCGATCCAGTTTATGGGAGATTACTTCCCCTGCAATCGCCAGATTAGCTTCGTTAATTTTTCTGATGATATCCTGACCTTCGGCAATCACCTCATGAACCGCCTTCATTTCCGGATTTTCTGATTCCAGTTTCTTTTTCTGTTCCAACGCTTCCTGTTCACGGCGAGCTCTTTGTTCCTCAAGTTTCTTTCCTGCCTTAAGTTTTAAATGATTCTCATAAGCTTCATTACTAAGCAGTAAATATTCTTCCTGTTCATCAAACCGCCCCTCCGGGAACATCCCCAGGCTGATCATCTTACGCAGATCTTTTAGCACATATTTCTTGCTGCGCCCAATGGGCTCAGACAGTTCGGATATTCTACAAAATTGCCGTCCTTTCAGGCGACTGGCATACTGACGAAACCGTTTTACTCGTCCCCGCAGGTTTGACCCCTTTGCCGCCATCAGCGCACTAATCGTAAAAATCGGCAACAGGATTCCAACCCCGATCCCCATCAGTGGCATACTGGTAAACGCAAAACCAAATACCGATGAAAAAATAAGCAGTAGAAGTAGTGAAACACCAATGCCAATATTTCCAAATATCATCAATAACATGCCGGAAATTCGACCATGAGGCGATTTTGAAATCAGGTTATTGGGCCGTCTTTTGACGGGACTATAGGCATTTTGATAATTGTTTTTGGCAAGCATTTCCTTTGCCTGAGGTTTGTTCATTTTTTCCTGGGCTCTTCTGGCATTGGCCGCCTGCTTTCTGGTTTCCTGGTTGTTTTCCCGCTGCTGTCGCTGCTGCTCCTGCCAATACTGACCACTTCGCTTAACTTCATCCATGGCTCGAGCGACAGTCGCCGAAATGTTCTTGTTCAGTTCTTTAAACTCCTCCGAATTCAAGGCATCCTGAACAATATCCTTGATATCATTACCGATATTCGAATAATCTTTTTTTGTCATCGTTTGACCTCCCAAACATTGAATTAATTATATCTTATAAAATTTAAAATTTCAATTAGGAAACCATTTCCTGGCGCTATTCTTTAAGTAAATTCAAAATTTTTTTTGATTTTTCAACACAGGCGCCTTAAATCTAAAAAAGCTTGAACACATCAAGCTTTAAGCGGTCAAAAGATAACCAAACTGATATTAAACCAGTAGTCAGTATGAAAGTTTTGGCGAACTCTATCGTACCCGCGGTTTTTGCATGCACAGGGGCAGCTCCAAATGACATTGAGATAAGAGGTTTTCGTCAAATAGGATATCTCGAACTGTGCCATCTGCAAACACGCTGCCATGATGTAAAATAATCACCCGGTCACAAATATCAAGGGCCATATCCAAATCATGGGTGGCAATAACTTTGGTCATTTTCAGGGTGTCGAGGGTATTAATTACATTTCGTCTGGCCTGGGGATCAAGAAATGAGGTCGGCTCATCAAACAAAATAACCCGGGGATTCATGGCTAACACCGAAGCAATGGCAATGACCCGCTTTTCACCACCGGATAAACGATGAGGCATCCGATCCCGCAGATGAATAATCCCCAACTGTTCCAAAACGTTGACCACCCGCTCTTCTACCACATGTTCATCGAGCAATTCATTTCGCGGACCAAAGGCAATGTCATCATAAACCTTTGTCATAAACAACTGATCATCCGGATTCTGAAAAACCATCCCGACTTTCCGGCGAATATCTTTCAGCGTTTTTTTCTCCACTGGCAAATCATCAACTATAATCGCTCCTTCTTTGATCTCAGAAATACCGATAATTAGCTTGAACAAACTGGATTTTCCCGCCCCGTTTGCTCCTACCAAGGCAATGCTCTCACCCTCTTCGATTTTTAGATTTACATCTCGAATAGCCTGATGGCCGTCGGGATAGGCATAATTCAACTTTTTTATTTCTAGCATTAAGAACTCCTCATTATAAAAAACTGCCGATAAACAGGCTCAGATCAAAAAATCGCATCAAACACAAAACACCAGCTACAAAAACCAGATACAACCAATCACCCTTATGAATCGGGCTTGGTTTAGCATAAAGATAATTACCATCATATCCACGACATTTCATGGCCACATAAATGCTCTCAGCCCGATCAAAACTTTTTAATAACAACTGCCCCACAAAGATACCCATGTCTTTCATTTTGATACCCTTGGAATCCGGTGCTCTTAAAATATAGGCTGTATACATATTTGAGACCTGCTCCAGCAACACCGAAATGTAACGATAAGTCAACATAATTTGTTCCACAATAATTTTGGGTACTTTAATCGATAATAATTGATAGGAAATTTTTGGCAATGAAGTTGTCGCAATCAGGATCAGCACCGCCATGACGGTAAATATCGTTTTAACCATAATAGACGTAAAGGAGATTAAACCATAACTGATCGGAACCGGTCCGAGCATCAATGCCAGTTGCTGATTAAAAATAATATTGGATAACCCCGCAAAAAAAGAAAAGGGCAAGGCGACCAATAGTCGCTTTAGCAAGGGTTTATAAGGTATTTCAGCCAAGGCCATTAAAATCACCGGATAGAAAGCAAACACCACCAGTCCGGTAATATTAAAAGGGTTGAACGAAATAACCAGCACCAGATAAAGCATCGTGGTAATCAGTTTGACCATTGGATGAAGACGATGGATGACGGTATTGCCATCGGCCATTTCCTCCAGAGAATTGATCGTATTCATTGAGTCGGTAATTGTTGACATTGAGACTACCTTTCAGTTAAATATTAAATAACCTCTGTTTATAAACAGAGGTTATTTAGAAAACTATTGTTAATGTTAACACATAAAGATTGCTAATTCAATTAGTAATAAATTGTCTAAGAAGCTTTTTCTTTTTTCCGTTTGATAGCATAAATCAGATAACCGGTGCCACCTGCCAGGATCAGCGTAATACCGGCCCCAACAATGCCAGAAACACTGGTTCCAGCAGCTGAACCGTCACCATCTGTTGATTTAAAACCATAATCGGGTAGGAAGGCGGTGCTTTCCTGAATACTTCCAGCACTGCTGTAAATATCACCATCTGCTTCGAGTTCGGCGGTTCCGGCCACATTTTCCATGGCCCATTCCAGACCATCGGGATTTGCTGATGCAAAAAGTGATAAACCGCCTCCCACAACGACAGCAAAGATCAGTAGCGTTCCTATTACTTTCTTAATGGAAATATTTTTAGGCAATTTTGTATTTTCAACCGATGATTCCAATAACTCCGGCCGCATTTTATATACAAAGACCAAAATTCCGCCGGTCACAATCCCTTCAACCAAACCAATGGCCAGGTGGATCGGAATCATTAAACCAACAAAGGTCATAAATGGTAATTCGGTAATTCCCGATGCCAGCGTTTCAAGCACTACTGAAAAGGCGCCTAACGATAAAGCTAAAACGACCGAAACAATCGCTGCCACGGTAATCCGACTCGGTGTCAGTCCTCTTTTTACAATCGGTTTAAAGACAAAGGGGTAAACCAGCAAACAGGCATAAAAACCCATATTCCAGATATTTGCGCCTAAGGCCAAAAGCCCACCATCGGCAAAGAAGAGTGCCTGAATCAGCAATACCGCAGTGAGGGTTAAAAATGCGGGAAAGGGTCCCAATAGGGCTGCCAGTAAAATCCCGCCACCAATATGTCCACTGGAACCAGTCCCCGGAATAGTGAAATTAATCATCTGTCCGGCAAAGATCACGGCCCCCATAACACCCATTAATGGGATCTTTTTTTCATCTAAATCGTCTTTACATTTATACGCCGAATAGGCGATTGCTCCGGCGCTCGCCGCAAGCATGATTCCTCCAACTGCTGGAGAAACTAAAGCATCTGCCATGTGCATAATAAAACCTCCTCAAAGTTTAAAAAACCAAACAAAAAAACACGAAGTACACCTCCTGAGTTTCAACTCTGGAGATACCTTCATGGCATCATTTTTGCATCATAAAATTTGATTCGTATCCTGCACTTCAATGCGAAATACTAGCTAAATTATAAATCACTTGTCTATACATGTCAAGAAATAATAACGGGAGTCTGTCGTTTTTATCGGCAGACTCCGCCTACTCAGTACCACTTAATCTAGCGTCTCCGCTTCGGTGGCTGATTGGATGATCTACTGTTGGAGCCGTTTTGCTTTTTCTTAATTTTAATTTTTTTGTACTTAATATTATTCTTGCGCATAAACTGGACAAACATGATCCGCAAAATAGCAAGTAGTATCATGATCACAATGATGGTCACATACCAGTAAAGAATTGGATAATCCATCCAGTTTCGGGCTTTCATGGCTTTGACTGCGTACAGTGGCGCCGTCTCTACTAAGGTTTCGCCATTGTAAACCTGTAGTTCACCAAGCTGCTCGCCTTCCTTGATATCTGCTTCCAGATTTGCCAGGGTCTCATCACCAATCATCTTTGTTTCATCCCATTTAACTTTGGCCGTGTAGTTAGCCTGATCCGTCTGGGGTGCCGCCGTAATCAGCGCCTCATTTGTTTTATATTTCAATTTATTGCCATCAAACACATGATAGTTGACTACCTGCACAACCCGGTCTTCATCCTCCGGATCCGACCATTCAAGCAGTTCATATTCTTTAACCACCGCATTAATGGTGTCGCTTGCTTCGCCAAAGACAACCGCCTGATCAGCATTGAGAATAACGCCAATCATTTTCTTATCATTACCTTCCCCTTCAAAAACCAGGCACTTATTTGCTTCTTCAGTAAAACCGGTCTTCCCACTGGTTGCGTAACCGTTAAAAACCGGATTGGCCCCCGATAAACCATTGATAACCCGAAACTCCTCCGACAACTCATTAAAATTGGTATAAAGCAAGAGGTTGGTATTATTCCACTTGTGTTTGGTTTTGTTAGTTTGCACCTCATGAACCTTGGCCCGGGTAATGGCTTTGATCGTCGTCTCATCAAAGGCCGTTTTAGCCAGAATCAGCATATCGGCGGGCGTTGTAAAATGATTATCATTGTGTAATCCGTGAGGATTCGTGTAATTGGTGCCGGTCATCCCCAGATCTTTGGCTTTCTGATTCATGGCAGCGATAAAGGTTTCATACGCTTTATCCGAGCTGATAGAACCGTCCCCGGCAATCCTTCTGCCAATGTTCACAGCGATGGTTTCTGCCGCATCATTTCCGGAGGGCAGCAACAAAGCATAAAGCAGTTCGTTAAGGGGCAACACCTCTTCTTCTTCAAGACCAGCGTTGCTGCTGTCCTCATCCAAATATGAAATCTCATCACCTACAGTAATGTTTTCGTTGAGATCACCGTTCTCGATGGCCACCAACGCGGTCATCAATTTGGTTGTACTGGCAGGATAGAATTTTTCATCTTGCTTTTGCGCAAAAAGAATATCGCCGCTATTCACTTCATAAATAACCACACCCTCATCAGCACCATAGGCAGGCAAACCCGCTGCCATAACAGCAGATGTACAAAAGACCAGGCTAAGTATCAACAATAGTCCTATTTTTCTTTTCATATCCCCTCTCCCCTCAAAACTGCTATTTGATATAGCGGGTCACTTTAAACAATTCCTTTTCATCATTAATTGCTTCTTCACTGCCTAAAACGCAGATGGCATTTTTAGCCAGCACTGCCGCAATCATTTCTCCATAACTCTTTAATTGTTCAACAGTGGTTTCTAAAATTTCTTCCCGCTCTTTTTGTAGATCAGCGGCGGTCACGCCGCTGAAAAAGAAGTTATCCGCAATTTCACCTTTCACTGAGGCACTCAGCGGTACATCCTTGCTGCTGATCGTTCCGATGATATATTTTTCCAGCTCACGCTTAGAGAGGTCTAACTGGTTAATATAATCAATCACACCCTGATAAGCTTCAAAGGTCTTTTTAAGTTTTGGGTCCCGGTAGGATCCGAAATACAGGTCTCCGCTCCGTCCGATGTTCATAAAAGCACCGTAGGCGCCACCCTGAACCCGAACCTTGTTCCATAAATAATCCATCGACAGAAGGCCTTTTAAAACCAGTTGAGAGCCGGTGTATTGGTAGCCTAAAGCTCTAATATTATAGCCTTGCGAAACATATTGAATCTTAGCTGCCGTTAAAAAACCTTCGTTGGCAATTTCAGTCTCAAAAGCAAAAGCGTTTTTTACCAGTATTTTCGGAGCCAGTCCCGACACATAAGCGCTGAGAGCGACCAAAGTCTGATCCCGAATTTCTTCGGTGCCGGTGATGCTAATCAGTGGTTTTTTGTTGTTGAAAACCAAGGTGGCAATGCTGGCCAGCTTTTCCGTCAGCGCTTCAAATCGCTCATCAAAATTTGCGTCCAGATCCGCAATAAAACGATAGAACTCAATGCCGCCAAATTCTTCAAACAGCCGCGCTGACTGAGAATAGTAGGACTGCAGTCGTTGCACACCAACCACATGGCCAGCGGTTAAAAATTGAGTTTCCTTATGGGTCTTTATTTCCCGGATCATATCGTGGATCAGATTTTTTTCCTGATAGCGGGTCTTCGTCATCACATCGGTCATAATCCGAATCAGGGTCGGGATATTTTCAGCAACTGCTTTGCCTTTCACATAGCAATTAGAGGTGAAATCCCCAAAGTGATGAACATCATCATAGGACTCAATCCCGAAGGACAGACCGCCGGTATGAATTTCAATCTCCTGACTCAGTCTTCGAAAATCCATCGTTTCAGTGCTGAGACTACCGAGCATTTTACACATCAGCGATAAATATTTAAGATCTTCCTGGGGCAACTCGCTGTAATCAAAATAAAGTTTTAAATAGGAAATTCCACCCGTAAAACCAGGATGAAACAGCAGTGTAGTATCCAGCACTTCGGTCACTTCCAGGGGATAGGTTCGGCCGGTGCGGCTGATATCTGAAAGCGATAATTTGGGAATTTTTTCCAGATCATCCGGGGCATCCTCTTCATTTTGTTTCTGCATCAGGGTTTGCGTTTCGTCAACCAGGGCCTTAAGTTCTTCTGGGGTCAGACTGGTTTTAAACGCCGCCAATTTTTCTGCTAATGCCTGATCGGCGTTTCCCTGCAGGGTATTGTCCGGTACAATGGTCACTAGCGTTTGGTGGGTATTGTCAATTAGCATCCGTTTAAGCAGTTTTTCGAAGTAGCCGTCTTTCCAGTTGTCTTTGAATTTTTTAAAAGCTTCCTTGTATTTAAGATAAGCAATCGGGTCATCACCATAGAGCCAGTCATCCATCATTTCAATCCCATAAATTAGACCTTTGGGATAAGAACCATACTCCCCTTCAATATGGGAGAATTCATGGATATTAATGCCCGCTTCGACACTGAGAGGATCCAGACCATCTGTTACCAGCTTATTTAACACCGACTCCACCGTGCTGACAAATAAGTCGCGATGTTTTTCCTCAGTATTTTTAAGGACAATCGAAAAATAAGGCTGTCTGAGGGAACTACTAAAATGATAGCTGACGTCTTCAGCAATTTTTAAATCCAGCAAAGCTTCTTTTAACGGTGACGAATTATTATTCAATAAGATATGGGAAAGAATATCAAAAGCCAAAGCATCTTCATGGGATAATTTGTCTCCCAATACCACAGAAAGGGCCAAATAGTCTTTGTTTTCCAGGGATTCTTCCTTCGATACACCATAGGAGGTCCGCAGTTCTGTCCGATTTTTAAGCAACGGCTGAACCGTGATCTCACTATCTACCACCTGTTTTTCAAAGCCACTGAGATACTCATCATTTAAATATTTCAAGTGCGTCCGGACATCCCCGTCGCCATAGAGATAAATATAGCTGTTGGAGGGATGATAGTATTTTTTATGGAAACCCAAGAAATCTTCATAGCTCAATTCTGGAATCACATCCGGATCCCCGCCGGATTCAAACCGGTAGCAGGACTCAGGATAAAGGGATTCGAAAATTTTATTTTGGAGCAATTCCTCCGGATTGGAGAAAGCGCCCTTCATTTCATTATAAACTACCCCATTGTAGATAATTGGATCATCGGCATTTTCAATGTGATAATGCCAGCCTTCTTGCAAGAAGGTATAGGGGTTTTCATAAATATTAGGATAAAAAACCGCATCCAGATAAACATCCATCAGATTCATAAAATCTTTAGCGTTGGTACTGGCAATCGGGTACATCGTTTTATCAGGATAGGTCATGGCATTGAGGAAGGTGTTAAGCGACCCTTTAGCTAGCTCCACAAAGGGTTCCTTGACCGGATATTTTTTTGATCCGCATAAAACCGAATGTTCTAAAATATGGGGCACCCCAGTGCTGTCGGTGGATGGTGTCCGAAAGCTGATCGAAAAAACCTTATTATCATCATCTGCCGATATATAAACTAATCGGGCTCCGGTTTTTTCGTGGACAAAGGTTCGGGCAAAGCCATCTATTTCATCCACAAATTCTTCTTTATTCAAGATAAACCCATGGATATTTTCTTCCAGTTTAAACATTTTTTGCTGTTGTTCTTTTAATTCTTTTTTCAAATGTCACTCCTCTTCTCTTCGTATTTATTCGATTATTCCATTTTTCTTGAGATATTCCTTCATTTTCTGTTCATAGCCCATTTCTGTCGGTTCATAAAAATGGGTGCCCACCAGATCATCCGGAAGATATTGTTGTTCAATGTAGTGCCCGGGAAAATTATGAGGGTATTGATAGGTCATCCCGCGACCCAGTTTTTTGCTGCCGGAATAATGGGTGTCCTGCAAATGTGCCGGGACATTGCTGTTTGAGACATGTTTTACCGCGTCAATGGCCGCATCCACCGCCAGATAGGAGGCATTGCTTTTGGGCGCACAGGCCAAAAAAACGACTGCCTGAGCCAGATTAATCCGGGCTTCCGGCATGCCAATAAAGGCAACCGCATCGGCAGCGGCCATCGCCACGGTCAAGGCCATCGGTTCGGCATTGCCAATGTCCTCAGAAGCCGAAATGACAATCCGACGGGCAATAAACTTGGGGTCTTCTCCCGCCGTGATCATTTTAGCCATCCAGTAAAGTGCCGCATCCGGATCGGAACCCCGGATACTCTTGATGAAGGCTGAAATCGTATCGTAATGATTATCACCATTTTTATCATAGTGAACGGCTCGCTGCTGAATGCACTCCTGAGCCGTTTCCAAATCGATCACAATAACGCCGTCGGCGTTTTTATCCACCGTTAAAATCCCCAGTTCCAGAGCATTCAAGGCCCGGCGAACATCGCCATTAGCGACCTCGGCAAAATGATTGAGGGCGTCTTCATCACATTTAATCTTCATCACCCCATAACCCCGGTCACGGTCTTCAATAGCCCGTTTTATCACGTCACGAATGTCTTCCGGAGTCAGATTATAAAACTCAAAAATGGTGGAACGGGACAACAGCGGCGAGTTGATTTCGAAATAGGGGTTTTCAGTGGTAGCCCCAATCAGGGTCACCAACCCTTTTTCGACACTGGGTAAAAGGGCATCCTGCTGGGCCTTATTAAAGCGATGGATCTCATCAATAAAGAGGATCGATTTTTTATTATAAACACCCAGATTATTCTTCGCTTTATCCAATACCTCAGTGATTTCTTTTTTTCCTGAGGTGACCGCATTCAGCTCATAAAACACCGCATTGGTACGGTTGGCAATAATTTTTGCCAATGAAGTTTTGCCGGTACCCGGCGGTCCATAAAACACCACCGAGGACAATTTATCGGCTTCAATCAGCCGATACAAAAGTTTCCCCCGACTAATGATATGCTGCTGACCGACAAATTCTGCCAATGTCTGGGGTCGCATTCTTACCGCCAGGGGAGCATTATCCGCAATTTGTCCTTCATAGTTCTGGTTAAAAAAACTTTCCTGCATAATGTCCTTTCACGATAGCGTTTTAATTATAAAACGCTCGGGGTTTTTAATTACCGGTTCGTTTCAATCACTGCTATTTCTGCCTGACTTAACTCAAAATAGTCATAGAACCATCTGTCGATTTCAGCAAGAATCTTGCCTGATTCTAAAGCGCTTCCATTTTTCTTTAAGTCTACAATTTTATCATAAGTATCTTTAAAAACCTTAATTGTATCCTCTTTAATATCTGGCATTCCTAACCGTAGCAGGGTGTTTGGATAATACTCATAAAGTTTATCCCCCAGTTTTTTTCCGTAGGATTTAAAATAATAATTATACAACCGGCTGTTTAACAGCATCACCAGAAATTCCTCAGTGACCTGATGGTAAAGCCGCGGTTTAAGAATCATTCCGTAAACATCGGCGCTGAAATAGCATTTATTCTCATCGATCGCAAAACGATTTTGGGTTGCCTTATAGGGGAAAATAATTTTTCGTCCTTCAAAATGATCCGAATCCCGACCCCACTGAAGCTTATACCAGGCCAGCTTACCGTTTTTGCATTCCCGACGGTTTTTAAGTTTTTCCCGGTGTTTTTCCAGATGCGCGACCACCTCCGGGTACAAATCAATGGCCCCAATCCGATTGGTATAAAGGATTTTCTTTTGGGGGCTTGTTATCTGGTAAGCCCTCACATCCTTATTTTTAATCCAGGATTTTAATAACGCCGGGTCAAAGGCACAAAGTGTCGGATCAGTTTGTTCAAAGATAAAGGCCTTGTCATTGCCGGTAATAATGCCCTGAAAACTCTGCACTACATTATCCAGGGTAAAGGGTGTTTTTTTCTCAATTTTTTCTATAATTCCCTGCATAACTGGCGAATAAAGACGCCAGGAATCATCACTGAGCTGGGCTTGCAGTAGTTCAAATGACTCATAAAGATCACCTTGCCAATTGTTTTGATTAAGTGATTGGATCAGTTTTGGGTAGCTTTCAGGTTTATGGCTTTTGATGAAAAAGCGTTTAACTTGAATGGTTTGCCCCTCATCAATCTGTGTCTTTTTCACTAGCTTAATAATAGCCGGATCAACCCCAACCCCTTCAATAACCCGTAACCCATTAAAATCGATGACCTCCTGGATTGCAAAAGCTTTTCTGATAAAGACCCGTAACGGTTTTCCGTAAAAGGCTTCAACAAAATAACGGGAGGTGATATGAATTAATTGTCCTCCGGGCTTTAGCAGTTCCCAACCCCGGTAAATAAAACAATAGGAAAGATCGCCCTTGTCTCGGTATACCTCACCGTAGCGGTTTTTGAGCAGCTTCATATAGTCGGTCTGGATTTCCTTGTGACCCACATAAGGCGGGTTCCCAATTACCACATCCACCGATTGAGGGTTTATTAATTCTTCGGTAAGAATATCGCCGCAAAATATTCCCAGAGGTTTAACATACTGTTTTCCTTTTAAGGTTAGGATCAGCCGAGTCACAAGACAGGCAATGGAATCCCGATCCACGCCCAGCAGACCGGTTTCCAGGAGCTGGCGATGCTGCGTTTGTCTTTCGCATGGACTCAATTCGCCATTTTTTAAAATAATCGTGTCATAAATTGCACTTAACAGGGATCCGCTCCCACAAGCCGGGTCCAAGACTCGAATTTTTTCTAATTTGTCCCCCACTTCGTATGTACCAAGCACATTGGAAGCCATATAAGTAGCGATGTTTTCTGGGGTATAGAAGATACCGTGGTTTTTCTTATGATTAATTAGCAGACTTGCTTCGTAAAGGCTGCCAATCAGCCTCGGATTCTCTCCTGCCAAGGATGGTGCTGCGGTGGTTAAATCACTGACCCAATCCCAAACTTCGTTCCCAATCGGTTGGGGGTCTATCTGCTCTTGCTCCCAGAAAGACACCTGAAGGGGCTTCCCCTGCCAGAGTCCCAAGATATAATCAAGGGTAAAATTCTTTTTGATATCCTTCTGATGGACTTCAAAATCAAGGCGCTGATTATCTACCAGATATTTTAACACAATGCACTTAAGCAAAAAAAGCACGTTGGCAGGTTGGTCCTCAGCCAGGTAATTATATCGATTAATAAATTGTGTCAGCTTATCTGAAATCTCCTGAAACTTCATTAAAACCTCTTTCATTTAATTGATGTTCGTCTCACCAGGTTATTATAACATCATTTGCCTGAAAAAGATAAGAAAAAGGCTGAAATAAACGATTTAGAAAATACACCATGTCGCCAGAAGTAATGGTAACACGCGCTAATATTAATTTACAACATAAAAAAAACGGCCGTCAATAGCCGTTTTTGTAAATTCTAAATGGTGCGAGAGACGGGAGTCGAACCCGTACGCCTTGCGACACACGCCTCTGAAACGTGCTTGTCTGCCAGTTCCAACACTCTCGCATAAGTCATTTTGAACACCACTATAGAATACACTCTTTTGAGTGTATTGTCAAGGTCTGAGTACATCTTTTTTTAAGCCAGCTAATTCAATCCTCTTAACAAAAGAAACAGACTCAGCCCAATCTGAAAAATCAAAAGAATCGGAATCCCCCAGGAAAATAAAAAGTGCTTTGTTTTATGATGAAACACCCGCATTCCGATAAATCCACCAATCGAACCGCCAAGCAGACATAAACCAAGTAGGGTTTTTTCAGGAATCCGCCAGGCCTCCTTTTTCGAACGCCTCTTGTCATTCCAGAAAAAGATAAAGGTAATCAGATTAATGATGGTCAGGTAGCTTATCAAATAACTCATTTGGCATTATTTCCTTTATTCATAGAATGATTTTCCATTCAGTTCGATATTTTCGCCTAAGACATATATGATACTTTTACCAATCGGATGATCATCCAACGTATAAAAATGCAAATTAATACAAAGCATTGGCATACTTTCATCAATTAAAAGTCTATTTGATATGTACTTATTGGGATAATCCATTGTGACTTCAATTGTTTTTTTTACTTCATAGCTATTAAAGATCCGATTCATAATGGCAATGTTTTTCTCTGCCTTTTTTTCAACCCCTTCAGTAAGATAGTGACCTTTCAGAAATAATGAGTCAATACTATAACCCACTGGCATTGAACCTGAAAAATACATCCGTCTAATCTCCAGCGTTTTTAATTCCCGTCGTTGCCCTTTTATTTGTGCCACCGAAATTAAAATATCCTCTATCTCGGTATCAGTTATTTCTTCATTGATACTATTTTCGAGAGAAAAATTAATTAAGAACAAATCTTTTTCCCGTTCCTTAACAAAGGTACCCACTCGCTCAATGGATATCAAATATCCTTTATTTACAAGCGTTGCCAAGCTCTTACGTACAGTTACACCACTTGTATGATACTTTTCTGCCAATTCCTGATTTGTCGGTAGTTTTTCATTCGGCTTAAGTAAGCCACTTTTTATATCTAGAAGAATATCTTTCTCAATCCGCTCGTATATTTTCACTTTTCCTCACGATCCTCATCTATTATTCTTGGTGAGAATTTCCACGAATGCAACACCACTCTCTTTTTATAAACAGTTGCCGATAACCCATTGGCTCATCATCATCCAAGATTTTTTGAGTTATTTGCATAACTGGGGTTCCTACAGGTATTTTAAGTATTTTCGCAATATTTAATTCACAATTAACACCAGAAACATTCATTTTTCCCTGCATCTGAAAGAGCCTATTCTTTTGTGATAATATTTCACTGAAACTGGTGTATTCAAAATTATCGTTCCATACTGTTATCCCCGGGAAGTATGGAATGTACTGGATATCATACGCAATTGGCTTTTCGTCATTAAGCAAAACCCAACGTATATAAACAACTCGGGCATCCGGTGCTATTCTGAGATGATAAACTAAGTCAATGGTTGGTTTTATAATTTCCGAACCTAAGAGTTCAACCCTTTGGTATGGTTTCATTAATAGATTTTCCGTTTTTAATGAAATGAGATATTTATCATTGTGTTTTTCCAGAACAAAATTTCCTTTGCCAGGGATTGAGTATATATAACCTTCATCAATTAGCTTTGAAATTGCGTTACGAACCGTGATACGACTGACTCCATATTCATCAGCCAATGTATTTTCTGGGGGAATCGCAGAATTAACTGGATAAAAGCTCTTATGAATCTTATATTTGATATTCTCAGCAATATCTTCATATTTATGATTGATAATCATCGCCTCCTTCATTTATCCAGTTTTTACATTGTTTAACACCTTCATATACATCATTTGCAAAGGCATCCACACCGGTATATTCAATCGCCTGACGATGAGTTGAGAGTCCGCCAACGATTATTTTAACTTGGCCTCTAATCCCAGCTGCGACAAGTTTTTCATTAACTTCTTTAATATATCTAACTCCTTCCGCTAAAATTGAGCTAATCGCAATAATGTCTGGCTTACGATTGATGGTTTCATTTAATATCTCTTCCGCAGTTACATTAATACCCATATCAATTATTTCAAAATTAGACATTAAAGCTGCACTCTTGAAAATCGACTTTCCAATATCATGCAAATCTCTTTCGATGGTGCAAAGCAAAATTCTGCCAATTGGTTCTTCTGATTCTTCATTAATCAATTTTAAACTTGGTAATTTTAAAACCTCTTCAAAAATAATACCAGCCATCATCAAATCAGTGACTCCGTATCGTCCTTCTTCAAAAAAACGACCAATTTGATCCAACCCGCGTTGAATTGCCTCGATAATCTGAGCTTGAGAAGCACCTTCACGAATGGCATAATTCACAAGTTTCAGGACTTTTTTTTCCTCTATTTTTTTCATTGCCTCAATGATACTATTTAAAGTAGAAGCACTGGCAGGATTTTTAATCGATGTATTCATCTGGTAAATAACCTCTTAATATTTTAATTTGATCTTTTGTTGGGGCAGAAAATTCAAAACTATTCAATCGTCGTTTTATTTCCTCATCAGTCTCTTTTAACATTTCTTCTCTTGTTTTTCCTTCTCCAAAACCACGTTTTGGGTATTGCTTGCGTATTAATTTAAGATTCCTTGAGGAAATATAATTACCTGTTGATCCGGCTCTTAAAATTTCATCCGTCATAACCGTAACATCGTTAATATCCATCCCTTTCAAAAAGTCTTTAAGGCTTAGATACATGTATTCATCTAAGATATACTTATTATAATTAATAGTTCTGAGTGTGTCTTCCATCCCAAAGCTGTGCATCAAGCAGTCAACTTCAGCAAGCAAACTCGATAAAAGGTTCATACCACTCTCAAAACCACTTTGATAATCCAGGTATTTTGAGTCTGTAAATGTACCCCCGGCCCGAAATGGGATTTGATAATATTGAGCCATCCCCTTTGCCGCAAGAGTAAACAACCCAGTTGCTGAACTTCCCACTGATGTTTCAGCCTTGAAAGGATCAACCCCGAATAATGGAAGTCCATATATTATCGGTAAACCCGGGCTTTGTATCTGAGCAAAAACGATACCAGCTAGAACCCCCGCGTTCGCTAATAATAAATTTCCACCGGGAGTGGGAGGTGCTGTTAATCCACTTAATCCACTTCCACAGGCAATCATCAAGGGTTGATTCTCTTCACAATGGACCGTAATAACTTCCGTTGTCGAGTGCCCCATGATCATAGGCGATGATACATTCACATTGCCAAGAACTACTGGCTTGTTTCTGATCCCATGGTATTTTTGAACCATCTCTATACATCTACGCGAGTCTTCCTTCCCACCTACAACAGAAAGACTTGGTTTATCTGAATATTTTAAAATCATCGCTATACGGTAACTATTCCTTTGATCCAAAGGAATATCGAAGGGTTCTACGGTGTAAGGACAAGCCATACTGATATTATCATTAAGCTGATTCAGTTTTGTAAAGTTGAGATAATCATTTCGTGTCCCTAATGCAATCTGTTCATTCCTGGACACAGTTGTTCCGCCATAAGGCGGCAACGTACATATTTCTCCCTTTCCTACCACTACTCTCCTGCTGCTTGAATAAATTGGAAATGCCCGGGGAACCAGTTTAATACTTTCTTCAATCAGATGAGAATCAATAAAAACTTGTTTGCCTTGTACTCTTGCACCCGCTTTTCGAAAAACATCAAGTGCCTCTTTCGAAAAAACTGTGATTCCCATCGTTTTTAACAATTTTAACGATTGTTCGTGAATGAGATCACATTCTTTTTTCGAAATACTAAGCGTTAATTTCATGATCACTACCCCCTGCATTTCCTCAATTAAACACTTCTTTAGATTATATCATAACAACTTCGGTTTGTTTACCATTTCACCATGATAATTTTCTGTCGCTATCTAGCCCATCATCGTTTTGGGCTGTGATGATAATGCCTTGGATTTGGCCATTATGCCATCTAAAGAACTTAATAGAAGTCTTGTTTTAATTATAAAATGAAACAAGCTGTATGAAATATGGTTTAAAATTTCTTATAAATAAATTACCACCCTTTTTTTCAATTGCAAACGCTAGAGAAACCTTATTGTCAACATTAATATTTTTAATACGCTTCTAATTCCTAATCTGCATGCCGAAATATTTCTTCCGTAATCGCTTCTCCTGGAGCTAATCGGATAAACCGTTCATCTTTGCAACCGCTTACCATCTCATCCAAAATACGAATATTTCCGGTAGTCTCATTGACTTTCAATCCTAATTTTTCAGCCATTGCGTCGCATTTATCTTTATCTTCCTTAGTTTCAACGCCAGTATGGATAAACAATAGATATTGATAATTTTTAAACATTGCCCTGGCAATTTTCAAAGCTCGTTTTTCGCCATATTTTTCTTTTATCCGATCATGTTCATAGCCAATTCCATCTTCGCCCCAAAGCCAGCCCTGAGAAACAAAGTAAGATGAGCAGCGCAGTGCTCCAAGATCGGTGTGATCATACAAAATCATCGCAATGCAGTCATCAACTCTGGGTATTACCAAAGGACATGATTTTGCCTGAATATCAACCAGTGCTTTTCCGCACAAGCCATAACATAGATAGATTATATCAGCATCTGTTTCAGCATCAATTGCATTTTGTATTTCAGTATGAAGCAGTTCCGGCGTGTTGTGGAGTTGCTCTTTAAGCCAGCGATATTCAAGATCTGGACAATCAAACATTGCTTCAATTTCCTTTTTTAAAACACTGCAGCCAATCATAACTTTTTTCATTTTTATACCCTTTCCTTGATACTCCCTGTGTACTTCTAACGTCGTTATCCAATATTAATTCTGTTTGCTTTATTGTTGTAACTTGAATACCCCTACCATCTGCTTGAGCATTTCAGCCTGACCGGATAATTCTTCGCTGGCCGCCGCGCTTTCTTCGGCGGTGGCGGAATTAGTCTGCACCACTTGGGAAACCTGTTCAATCCCCTGGGTGATCTGAGCAATTTCGGACGCCTGATCATTGGAAGCCCGGGCAATATTACCCACTAAGCTGGTGACCTTTTCAATTTCATTCAAGATCTCTTTGAGGCTTTCGGCGGTTTCATCGGCAATTTTTGTGCCCACGCCAACCTTCTCAATGGAGCCTTCAATCAGACCGGTGGTTTCTTTGGCGGCTTCGGCACTGCGGGCGGCCAGGGTTCGCACTTCTTCGGCGACGACCGCAAAACCCTTACCGTGCTGACCGGCCCGGGCTGCTTCCACGGCGGCATTAAGGGCCAGAATATTGGTCTGGAAGGCGATGTCGTCAATCACCTTAATAATCTTGGAAATGCTCTTGGATGATTCGTCAATATCACCCATAGCAATAATCATTTTTGTCATTTGGCTATTGCCCACTTCGGCATTTTTCCGAACCCGCACAGCCAGTTCATTGGCATCATTGGCCCGGAGGGCATTCTGTTTGGTTTCATCGGCCACTTCTTCAATGGAGGCCGTGAGTTCCTGGATCGAGCTGGCCTGTTCAGTGGTGCCCTGAGCCAATGCCTGGCCGCCATCGGAGATCTGTCGAGCCCCCATTTCCACTTGAACGGCGGCCACATCAATCTCGGCCATGGTGCTACTCAAGCTGGAACTGATGCCATTGAGTGCCGCTTTGATGGCCCGGAAATCTCCGGTGTAACTGGACGTTATTTCCTGGTCCAGATTTCCCTGGCTGATTTCTTCCAGCATGCTGGTAATTTCACCGACATAGCGCTTCAAATTAGCAATGGTCTGGTTCATGTCTTTTTTGATGATGGCATGATCCCCCTGATAATCGCCTATCATGATAGTATTGAGATTGCCCTCTGCCAGCTCTTTCAGAGTTTCTGAGGCTTCATTGATGGGCCGAATCAACGCTTCCAAAGTTTGGTTAAAACCTGCAATCACCTTGGCGTACTCACCTGCAAACTTATCCGGATCGCCTCTGAAACTGAGATCACCGGCCACGGCTGTTTGTGCCATCATCTGGGTCTCTTCAACCAGGGTTCTGATATTTTCCATCATCCCAATCAGACTGGGTACCAGATCATCCTTTTCGCTGCGCTTGCCAATGGCTTTCAAGTCCTCTAAATCGCTAAGGTCGCCGACTTCAATATGATTAGCAATATCGACGATTCCCAGCAGTTGGCTGTGGACCGAATTAATTTCTGCTCCAATTTGACCATAAATACCCTGATATTGTTGCTCAATTTTCTCACTTAAGTCGTTTCGACTCATTAAATCAAGCACTCGATTGCCTTCTTTTAGAGCACCTAATCCTTCAATACAAGCGTTGATGCTCTGTTTCAGGTTATCATACTCGCCAGCATAGGTTGTCGTTATTTTCTCCGGAATCTCGCCCTGACCGATCTTATCCAGGTATTCGGCGGTGATCTGAAGTGGTCCCACGACGGCATCGAAAGTCGCATTGACCCCTTCGACAATACTCCGAAATCCACCTTCAAATGCTTCGGCATTTCCTCTTTTTTGTAATTCTCCCGCCACGGCAGCCTGGGACAAACCCGTCGACTCCTGGATCAGATTCCGAATTGTTTCAATGGTTTGTTTCAGGGCCGGGTTGATTTCATCTTGTTCATCGGTAATATCGATATTGGCCGAAACATCCCCTGCTGAAATCTGCTTCATGGTTCCGATCACGACATGTTGTAAATCATCAGCAAACTCATCCATCACCGCAGCCATTTCGCCAATTTCATCTTGCGAATCAATGTTTAAACGCATCCCCAGATGGCCTTTGCGCATTTCTTTGATCATCCGATTCACATTCAAAATCGGTTTGGTGATCGAATTAGCGATTTTATAAAGGATCATCGCCAACACCATAAAAATAATTAGACCGGCAAGGGCAATCAGCAGGATATTTTTAGTGATGGTAGCCTGAACGCCCTTCATTGAATAGCCAATGTTTAATGCCCCCTGAAGTTCCCCATTGACGACTACCGGATAGACAATATCATAGACATTGACATTCTCATCCTCATAAAAATACTCTGAGGCATTCCTTTCGCCATCAATGGCGACCTTCTTAATCGCTTCATCATCTTGATAGCTTTTCCCGATATCGTTGCTGTCACTGTCGGCCACAGCAATCAGATTTTTATCAATAAAGCTTGCAAAGACAATGCTATCATCCGATGCCAGTTCATCAATGAGGGCCTGATAGCCAAACTTTCCGGTTAATTCCAGCACTCGAGTGGCCGAAACCCCGACCTGGACAAACTCCCCGGTGTTGCTTTTCAGATAACCGTATTTGAAGGATTTCTCACTGTCTGTATTCTTTCTGATATCTTCCATCAACTCCGGTGCGCCGCTGATCATATAATTATGGATAGGATCGCCCGGCTCGGCCTTCCAGCCCAGATATTCACCATTGGCAGCATTGATAATCTCCCCAGATGGATTATACCAATAGATATGATCGATCCCGGTTTGCGTGGCCAGCTGGCTCAGATAAGCATCGTTGATAGCACCGCGATTACCAATGATAACATTTCCAACACTGCGAATCTGGTTTTCTAGCATTTCGTTCATGGTTCTAACGGCCTCGGTGTTATCTTCAATCCGATCCACAAATCGCTGTGACGACGTGAAACCATTTCGCTCCATTTCGGCAAATAGACTGTTTCGGGTTAAATACGAAGAAATGCCACCAATCATTACTACCCCTGCTAATACACAGATCAGTGGGATGATCAATAGTTTTACCTGAATTGACTTAAATTTCGGAATTCTTTTGTTGCTCTCCATACCAATTTTCCTTTCGCTTACATCCAACCTTTTTCAATGCTCACTAACCATGTCTATGGCAAGTAGAAGCATCGTTAATCCTGTACTAATTTAGTCTTTTGTTTCTTTTTGCAATCCTTGATATAAGGAGATACACATCAGAATAATGATAATCAAAAATGGCAAAGCCATGATAATTGAGGTATTACGTATCGCTACCAGGCCCCCGCTGAAAAGCAAAACAATTGCTATCAACGACAGTAGGATGCCCCAGATCATTTTAATTTTAGTATCTGGATTCAAATCCCCATTTCTTGCGAACATGCCAATCACAAAGGTTGCTGAATCGGCGGAGGTAACAAAAAATGTTATAATCAACAAAGTTGCAATTATTGATATTACATTTCCTAATGGCAATTGCGCCAAAGTGGCAAATAATCCAACGGTGATATCATTAGTAACCTGAGCAACAATGTCAACGCCCTCGAATATTTCGAAATATAAGGCCGTGCCCCCAAATACCGTAAACCAGAAACAACAAAAAACGGCTGGCAGAATAACTACACCCAGAACAAATTCCCTGACGGTCCGCCCCTTCGAAATTCTGGCGATAAAGGTTCCCACAAATGGCCCCCAGGACAACCACCAGGCCCAATAGAAAATCGTCCAGGTGCCGATCCAGGGATCTTTTTTTAAGGGTGATAGAGCCAGGCTCATCGATAAAATATTCTCGATATAACCGCTGATACTCACAAAAAAAGTGTCGATAATAAATATGGTTGGTCCAAATATCAATACAAACAGCAAAAGCAACACGGCAATAATAATATTGGTGTTGCTGAGTATCTTAATACCTTTATTTAATCCTGTTGCTGCGGAAGTCAAAAACAAAATTGTGATAACCACAATAATAACAACCTGCGTGGTGATTGTATTGGGAATATTAAACAACGTATTCAATCCGCCATTCACCTGTAAAGCCCCCATCCCCAACGAGGTGGCAACCCCAATTACGGTTAGAATTAACGCCAGAGTATCGATGAAATAGCCTATTGGCCCCTTGATCTTTTCTCCCAACAATGGGTATAGGGTTGAACTGATCAGACATGGCAGTTTTTTTCGAAAGGTAACATATGCCAGTGCCAATCCCACGATGGCATAGATCGCCCAGGGATGAAAACCCCAATGTAAAAAAGTGTAGCGAAACGCCATCATCGCTGACTGCGTCGAGGACGGTTCAATCCCCATCGGCGGTTGAGCATAATGAAAAACCGGTTCAGCAACACCCCAGAATACTAGCCCGATCCCCATTCCTGCGCTAAAAAGCATGGCAAACCAGGAAAAATTCGAGTACTCTGGACGATCATCATCACCCCCCAGACGTATTTTTCCATATTTTCCAAAAGCTAGAAACAAGGCAAAAAGCAAAATTCCCAGACCGGTTGCCAAATACAGCCAGCCCAGGTCATTGGTGATCAATCCGAACAAACCATTCGTAAATGCTAATAAAGCCTCTGGAAACAAAAATCCAAATCCCAAAAAAAGCAAAAGAAAGACCAGTGAAGCATAAAATACCATTTCGTTTTCCTTTCTATTAATTCTCAGACTCAGTGTTTACACTTTTAGCTATTGTGACTGAGTAAACACCCTTAATTCACAGCTTGTCATAGTTCCGTTTCGACCAAACCAATGAAATGGAACTATGATAGCAATGAAACTGTAATCATATTTTTTAAACCACGCGTATTATTTAACCGCCCCAATCTGTCCCTGACGATATGCTTTACTATATTTTCGACAATGTTTATCTCTGCCAAGAAGTGCATAGGTTGCAAAAATCGTACCCATCATATCACGGTTCAGAGGATCCAATACTGCAGAATCCATACCTGCCTGAATAGCAAAAGCCATACAAGTTTTATTCAAAAGCGATCTTATCGGTAAACCAAATGACATATTACTAATAGCACCGGTTACATGAATAGTCGGATACGATTCCTTAATTTTTCTTATTTCCTCCGCAAAATTCAACATCGAGTTATTTGCCGTTGATAATGCCATCACACAGGGATCAATATGAATGCGATCTGGGGTTATTCCAAATTTTGCAGCTTTATCAACCATAATTTTAGTGATGTTCAATTTCGTTTCGACATCATTGGGTATGCCATTGTTATCACAGGTCAAGCCGACTACTTCCCAGCTATTCCCTTCTAATAATGGTAACAATACTTCGCATTTGTCACCTTCTTCAGAAATTGAATTGATCAAACCGGGTTTATTAGCATATTTGAAAACAGCTTCAATAACCTGTGGATTAGGGCTATCTATACCAAGAGGGGTCTCTGTTGCATCCTGAACTACTTCCATCAGCCATTTCAGGGTTTCGACTTCATATTCTGGTGCAGTACTTGCACATACATCAATAAAATGTGCTCCTGCTTCAGTTTGTTTAATCGCAAGATTTTTGATGAAATCAGCATCTCTTCTTTCGATGGCTTCTTTTACGGATGGAATCGTTCCGTTAATTTTTTCTCCAATTATGATCATGCTTTGTCTCCTTAAATTAAGCATAGAAGACAAGTAAATAGCGACTCATCTTCTATGTATTTGATTATCGTATTCTCTCAGTAATTACCGAATCACTCAACTTTTAATATAGATTTTTATGCTACCCAACCCTGGCATATTTTAACCCCTTCAGCAGCATTTGTTGTATACTGATCTGCACCAACAATCTCACAAGATTCCTTGGTAACGGGATTGCCTCCAATGATAATCTTTGAATCAATACCTTCCACTTTAATTAATTCTATTGTTTCTTTCATCGCATCAATAGCTAAAGTTAAAACGCCGCTCATTCCAATAATACAGCCCTTGTTTTCTTTTGCCGTTTTTACAAAAAGTTCTGGTGCAACGTCGATTCCGAGATCAATCACTTCAAATCCCGCTGCTTCTGACATGCTTTTAAAGATATTTTTACCTATATCATGGAGATCCCCATGGACCGTGCCAAGTATAATTGTTCCAGCAACAACCGTTTCACCACTTCCCAGAACTGGTTTCAAGACATTAATTGACTCTGTTAATAATTCTCCGGCAAAAATCAAATCGCCAACAAAATATTCGCCTTTTTCAAAAAGATCCCCAACCACTGCCATACCACTCTGGCATGCTGCAATGGCTTCTTGTGCTTCCGGCTCTGATGGATTTGAATCTATAAATTCCTTTAAAATGTCCATTACTTGTTCTTCTTCCAAATCTCCTACTGCCTGTGTTAATACTTTAAGATCTAACATATTTTTACCAATCCTTTTCTGTTTTTCGTTATTTCTTACGGTTTAATCCCTATTCATTTCAATCCAACAAGTCGCTAATACTCAACCTTCTACCATAAGTTTCTAAACTTAAAACTTTTCACTTTCCGGTAAATAACGATTTAGCATATCTTGTTGTTTTTTTGTTAATTTCGGTGCTTTATAATTTGCCAGCCGTTCCTCAACCTGTTTAGTAGCCCGCTGTCTAATGTCTCCTACTTCTTCAAATATGACGGATGGATCACCAGCCGTTTTATTGAAAATCGCCGATAAATGATGCTCATTTCGATACTCTTTTGGTGTTCTTCCGGATAGATAATTGCCTAACGGACCGGCTTTCTTTATTTCTTCAAATACTTTACTTGCGTGTGTATCGGAGATATCGATACCTTTGTTTAATCGCATCAAAATCCGGTTGACTTCTTCATCCAACACAAACTTTTCATAACTGCCCACCGCATAAGATTGTAAGATCCCGGCATTATTCAAAGCGAAATCAGATTTTCCTAGATAGGTAGTCATTAAAGTTGTCATCGTTTCCACACCAGCCTGATAGTCCGGTTTAAGCGAATCCGAACCACTTACTCCGGTTCTTACGGGCAATCCATAGTAACGTCCTAAAGCCAACGTTGACATCTGAATCAGTTGGGCTTCTGGCGAGCCAATCGCAATTGCCGTTTTTCGCATATCAGTTGGCGACGAAACTGTCCCATAAATAACCCCAACACCAGGATTAATCAATTGTGTTAATATAATACCAGCCAGAATCGTTGCATTGTCCTGAATAACTGAACCCATCAATGCTGCTGGTGCAGTAAGATTAGTCATTGAACAAGTAATAATTGTAACTGGCTGTCCTTCTTCAACAAGACCCATGATGTTATCCAGCACCTCATAAGAATACCCTAAAGGTGAAAGCGCACAACAATTTGTTAATAGTACCGGTCGATCCCAGATGTCATAGAACTCTTTATACAATTTAACAATATCTTTCGCAGCGTCCTTTAAACTTTGATTCCTAACATTTAAACTATTTGCAACGTTACCATAAGTTGGTCGATCAGAGTATTTTAGGCATAACGCCACCTGTGGAATATAAAAATTATCCTGGTTTTTGTCTAAATCTGGTGTATCATACGCTGAATTATTGACAAAGTCAGTTACATCACTGGTATGCATCAGTTTTAAGAATTTAACTACATCCGGTAGTAATGCGGCTCTGTAGGTATCATCTTCAAATAAAAACTTTGAAGGCCCGTAACAGCCAACTGTTTTTGGTTTAAAACGTTCTCCAATTGCAGTTTCTCCGGCACTCGTCGTTACAGTAAATGATTTTGGAGCTGTTGCCAATGCCTTATTTAGAAGTGCTTCATCAATTTTTACAATATTTCCTTCAACAGTTGCTCCATGCTCTCTAAATATATCAAGTGCTTCTTCACTGGCAAAAGAAATACCCACTTCTTTTAAAACTCTTAATGAATACTCATGCAACAGTTCCACATCGCGTGTAGAAACATATTTTTCATAAAAACGTCTGTTAATATACATTTCAAATAACCTCCAAGATTTTAATAAATACATGTATTTCGCAAGACAAATATACCATGCTTCCAAATCCATTGTCAACCCTGTTTTTTTGCTAAATTTAATTGAATTAATCGTCTACATTTAATAGGCTAAATTAGTTTTGTAAATAAACTCATATTCACCGCTAATTATTAAGGCGAATTTGTCAAAATACTAGCCAAATTATTCAAATCAAAAAAATGTTGACCGTTTACATTTATCGTGTTATAATTTTTGCACTAGACATGTATTTCGCAATCATGACCTAGGAGGATATTATGAAAAAATTTGGCTTTAGAAATGCGATGGTGTTTTTAATTTTAAGTGCAACGGTTGCTCTTGCATACCAATTACCGTTTTTGCGCTATACTTTTTACGATCAATTTGCGGCTGCATACCAACTTTCAAATATGGAAATCGGTATTTTGGCTTCGGCTTTAAATTTGACCTATACTCTATGCTACCCTATTGGTGGCTGGATGGCCGATAAATTTACCATGCGATTCCTAATTTCCACAACTTTGGCAGCTTTAGCGCTACTAACGTTTGCTTTTGCAATGACTACTAATTTCACAGTTCTACTCGTTATTCACATACTTTACGGATTCTTTGGCATTGCTACCTTGTGGTCTGCTTATCTGAAAGGGATTCGAAATTTAGCAAATAAGGAGAACCAAAGTAAAATGTTTGGTAGTAGCGAAGCTTTGCGGGGTGTCATTCAAACGATCATGGGTTTTGCGTTCCTTGCTATCGTTGGTTTAGCCGCCACTGAAGCTGCTGGAATGAAGGTGCTATTTCTCTTTGGTGCCGGGGTATGTGCAATGTTTTTTGTGCTGGCCTTGTTTTTTCTTCCAAAAACAGACATTAAACACGAAGAACATGCAACAACTAGCGAAACCAAATATCGAATTATCGATGTGCTAAAAAATAAAGGTGTCTGGGTCACAATCCTTGTCATTATGTTCTCTTATTTCACATGGGCTCTAGGCAACGCATATATGACAACCTACACCGTACAAGTCTTAAATATTTCAACAACTGCAGCTAGCGCCATCGGAATCGTAAGAAGCTATATCATTGTGTTGTTGGCAGGAGTAATAGGTGGATTCGTTATGGATAAGTTTACATTCAAAGGAAAAGGATTTGTCATCCTTTTTATAGCGATCATCGCAGCTATCATTGGCGTTTTAACAACAGCTAAAATAGTTGCATTAAGTGTCTTCTTAACCTTAGTAATTGCATTCTTGGCTAACGTCTTGAAATCAACCTATTGGTCTGTAATGGACCAGGCAGGTATTCCCATTGGAATGACCGGAATGGCTACAGGCATTATTTCATTTATCGCTTTTCTGCCAGATGCATTTTACGGTCCAATTCTTGGCAAGTGGTTAGATGATGCAAAGGCCGCCGGAGATATTGCCGCTGGCTTCAATCAAATTTTCATCCTGTTAGTTGTATGTGGTATTCTAGGGGTTCTTTCATCTATTTTACTAATTAAACGTACAAAAGAAGTTAAACGATTAGAAGAGCAAGCGTCTTAAAAAACGCTTACAATTAAATCAATACCAGCAAATAAAACGTTTTTTCTACTATTACCATTAATTAAGTTTAGGAAATCAAGCAAACACTATTTATTTTTAACCTGCTTCTAATTGTTATATTGAATGTGGATATAACAAGTTTTTCATTCATTCTCTAATTAAATATTAAATAAACACTAAGCACCCCAAGTTAAATTGAGGTGCTTTATATAAAAAAAGCGTTTAACAGAATAATATCTGTTAAACGCTTTTTTTGTTAACCCATCAAGCCCGGATATAAGGGATACTTTTCGGTTAAAAAGGCGACTTTTTCAAGCGCCAGTTCCATGTCTTTTTTAATCAGTGCCGCTTCGATTGCATCCGCTACCACTTCCATGTCTGCTTCAACCAGACCCCGGGTAGTAATGGCTGGCGTCCCAACACGGATTCCGCTGGTGACAAAAGGACTTTCCTTATCATAAGGAATGGCGTTTTTATTGGCGGTGATATTGACTTTCCCAAGGGTGTCATCGGCTTCTTTTCCGGTTAAGCCAACCTTGCTCACATCTAGTAGCATCAGGTGATTATCGGTTCCGCCGGAAACAATCCGAAATCCCCGATTTTCAAGGGCCGCTGCCAATACTTTGGCATTCTTGACCACTTGTTCCTGGTAGGCCTTAAATTCTGGTGTTGCTGCTTCTTTAAAGGCTATCGCCTTAGCTGCGATCATATGCTCCAGGGGACCGCCCTGCGTTCCCGGAAACACGCCCTTATCGATGAGTTTGGCATATTCTTTTTTACATAAAATAATGCCCCCTCTTGGACCTCGCAAGGTTTTGTGAGTGGTGGTGGTGACAAAGTCCGCATAAGGCACGGGACTTTGATGCTGTCCGGCGGCAACCAGACCGGCAATATGAGCCATATCCACCATCAGAAAACAACCGGCGGCTTTGGTCATCTTTGAAATGCGTTCAAAGTCAATAGCTCGGGGATAAGAACTGGCTCCCACGACCACCAGTTTGGGCTGATGTTCTTTAATCAGTTTTTCTATTTCATCATAATCGATGGTTTCTGTTACCTGATCTACACCATAAGAGATAAAATTATAATATTTACCTGATAGATTCGCCGGACTGCCATGGGTTAAATGACCGCCCTGATCCAAACGCATCCCTAAAACGGTATCGCCGGGTTCTAAAATCCCCATATATACAGCAGTATTGGCCTGAGCACCAGAATGGGGCTGGACATTAGCATGTTCGGCACCAAAAAGTGCTTTGGCCCGATCGATGGCAACCTGCTCAATGGTATCCACATGAACACAGCCGCCATAAAAGCGGTGTCCTGGGGTACCTTCAGCGTATTTATTGGTTAAATGGCTTCCCATAGCGATCATTACTGCGTCTGACACGAAGTTTTCAGAGGCGATGAGCTCTAAATGACTTTGTTGTCGATGCAATTCCTTTTCCATGAGTTCATAAATCTCAGGATCTGCAACTTTTACTTCTTCAAAAAACATAAATTCCTCCATAAAACTCTAGTAGTCATTTCGCCGATTTGAAAGCCTTTCGAGGGAAGCTGCAATACTTTTTAAATAGATCGATATTTCTTCAATTTTCACTTTGAAATAAAAAACAAACATAATGCCTGACATCAAAAAAAAGATCAGTAATACCGGGATGATACTCCAGGCCACTCCGGCCATACTATTTATAAATTCATTCATATTGTCCTCCATTAGGCGACTGTCTTCATCTGAAAGACACTTGTGCGGCAATAACATTTACTATTGTAACACTAAATTCTGATAATGCAAGTCGCATTCCATCATTTTTTTATGATTATTCTATCTCCGGAAAAATTTAAGGTATCTTTCGCTCAATGGTTTCCGTTACCGCAATTTTCATGTTTTTTTGTGTTGTTTTAGCGATGATCTTGATACTCCGGTCTAATCAATCCACCACTTCAATGACATCTCCGGCTTTGATGGTACCACCTTCTAAGATAATGGTAAAGATTCCCTCTCGTGGCATCACGCAATCCCCAACCTGCTGGGCAATTTCGCATCCGGCATGACATTCTTTGCCGATCTGGGTAACTTCCTGAAGCGTTTCTCCGATTTTTAACTTCGTTCCCACCGGGAGTTCATAAACACAAATTCCTTCGGTGGTGATGTTTTCGGCAAAATTTCCGGCACATAGTCCCGCCGCACCCATGGCGATCATCTTATCAATGCTCTCCTGGCCGAGAAGGCTGACCTGCCGATGCCAATTACCGGCATGGGCATCGCCGTCCAGACCAAAATCCTTAATAAAAATTCCAATTGGAATCGGTTTTTTCATGACACCTTTTTTCTCACTGATATTAATTGCAATTACTTTTCCACTCATGTTGTTTCTCCTGTTTTTTATTGATGATTGGGATTAATAAACTCGCCGGATTTGCCCCCGGTTTTCTTAGCCAGATAGATCGATTCAATGGTCATCTCTTTGTCAACCGCCTTGCACATGTCATAGATGGTCAGGGCGGCCACTGAAACCGCCATTAACGCCTCCATTTCCACTCCGGTCTGGCCGCTGTTTTTAACCGTTGCTTCAATTAGAATCCGGGAATTAACCTCATCGATTTTAAAATCAATGTCACTGCCGGAAATAAAAATATTATGACACATCGGGATCAGGTCGGCCGTCCGCTTAACACCCATAATTCCGGCAATTTGGGCCACACCCAACACATCCCCTTTTTTCATCTGCCCATCAATTATCTTTTGCAGAGTCTCTTTTTTCATCGTGATAGCCCCTTTGGCAACAGCCACCCGGGTGGTGCTTTTTTTCTCGCTGACGTCCACCATTTTGCTGCGACCAGCGTCATTAAAATGGGTGAACTCTAAAATTTCTTTGTCCATGTCATCCTCCAATTTCGTTCATATTTCTGCGCAACTGTTTTTCATGTTCGTTGATATGGTGCCTTTCCGGTTTTTCATTAATCGCCTGGAGTAAAATTTCCTGATAGCTTTTTCCTTCTTCTCGTAATGCGATAACATCAATCTCATTGTCTGAATGAAGACAGGGCTTGATCTTACCGTCGGTAGTTACCCGAATCCGATTGCATTCACTGCAAAAATGTTTACTAATAGGGTTAATGAGTCCCACTCTGCCTTTGGCACCGGGTAGCTGATAATATTCCGCCGGTCCGGTTTTATCCGGTTCCAGAAGTGGCATTAATGCAGGCATTTTTTTTAACACCTCATCGTTGGAGAGATATTTGTTTTCTGCAAAATCACTGGATTCACCCAAGGGCATTAGTTCAATAAACCGCACATCAACCGCTTCATTTTTGGTGTAATTCACAAAGGTCTCAATTTCATTATCATTGAAATCCTTAATCAGCACTGTGTTGATTTTTATTGGATCCATCCCTACTGCCTTGGCCGCGGCAATCCCCGCAAAAACATCTTCTAAATGACCCCACCGGGTAATTTCATGAAACTTAACTGGATCAAAGGTATCCAGACTGATATTCACCCGGTTTAAGCCGGCTTTCTTTAAATCTTTGGCGTATTTAGGCAAGAGAATCCCATTGGTGGTCATGGTCAGATCATCAATTCCGGGAATTTCACCGATTCGGCTAACTAGATCAACAATCCCATGACGCACAAGTGGTTCCCCGCCGGTTAACCGAATCTTGTTGACCCCCAGTGAAACCCCGGCTTTGATGAGATTCAGAATTTCTTCAAAGGACAGATTTTTCTGATGGGGATGTTTCACAATCCCTTCTTCAGGCATACAGTAAACACATCTTAAATTACATAAATCGGTGATCGAGATACGCATGTAATTTATTTTTCTTCCATAATAATCCTTCATCTGCTTCCCGCTTTCTCCCTTGTGATGTCTAGGGTTTAACAATTTCTCCCGGCTGTATTATTTCATATCCCCCCAGCTGCATAAGGGCTTCTTTAAATTCCTGGGATTTAAGCACATTGATGAATATCTGCACCCGGGGATCCCCCAGATTCTCTTTTAAAATTACAAAATCGTAGTCTTCATCGCCGATCGGGATAAAATCCAGTTCCATCATATTGGCGGCCGATAAAACCCCGATACCGACGTCGCAGGAACCGGATTTCACGGCCGAAGCGACCATCATATGGGTGTTCATTTCCCGTGTATAACCCAACACCTGACTATTATCAATCTTATTTTCTTTTAATAAATAATCCAACAGCACCCGGGTTCCTGAACCCCGTTGGCGGTTAACAAAGCTTAAATCGGTCCGGATCAGATCCCCAATTCCCTGAATATTCTTTGGATTGCCTTTGGGGATAATCATTCCCTGGGTTCGTTTGACACCTTTAATCAGCTCTACCGCTTCGTCAGCCAGATAGCGTTTTATATAGGAGCAATTATAAACCCCGGTTTCCTCATCGAGCAGATGGATCGGTGCAATATGGCACTCCCTTTTTTTGATCGCCATAATCCCGCCCAGACTACCCACATGAGCTGAAGACAGGTTCACCAGTTGCTTATTCTTATGGATAATATTGGCGACGATATCCATTAACACATCGTGACTGCCAATGGAAACCAGGGTATTTTCTATTTCTTCCCGGCGACGCATGAGAATCAGCTCGACCTCTTCCCCGGCTTCATAGCCTTCTACATTTTTGGGAATTTTTAAAATCCCGTCAGCATTCACCAGCGACATCGTGACACCGGCGCCGCGATCCAGTGGTGTTGCTATGAATCGCTGGTTCACCCGGCCACATTTCATCCGCACAAACTCCAGGTATTTTAGCGATGACATCAGCCGTTTGGACAGTATCGCTTTAATGGTAACACCTTCTGTTGTGGTCTGATGGTTAAAGGCCAGAATCACCGGCTTGACAAAGCTTTCAAAGACAAAGTAGGCGGAAACCGGATAGCCGGGAATGCCAATTACCGGTTTTCCCTGAACGATTCCCAAAACGACTGGTTTTCCCGGTTTAATGGCCACCCCATGAACCACCACTTCACCCAGTTCTTCGATCAGCTTGCGGGTATAGTCTTCGGTTCCGGCCGAAGAACCGGCCGAGATCAGCACCATATCGTTTTCATCCACGGCCTTAACGATCGCGTTTTTAATTAGCTCATAGTCATCTCGAACGGTTTGATAGCGCTTGGCTTCACCGCCGTATTCTTCCGCCAACCCGACAAACATATGGGTATTGGAGTCGATTATTTTTCCCACTGCCATGGCCGCTCCGGCTTCCACCAGTTCGGTACCAGTGGGAATAATCCCCACCCGCGGTTTGACCAAGACCTCAATTTCAGTAATACCGCCAGCTAAAAGGGCACCTAAATCGATCGGACGAACCCGATGAAAGGCCGGGATAATCAGTTCTCCGGCAACGATATCTTCACCAATCGGACGGACATGCTGCCACAGCGAAACCGGACTGTTGATGCTGACTTCATTATCACTTTTAATGATGACATCTTCAATCATCACCACCGCATTATAGGGATCAGCAATCACATCCCCGGTATCGACAAAATTAAAATCGGTCCCTTTTATCAGGGTCCGGGGATGACGTTCATCCACGCCAATCATCTCCATCGCTTCCACACAGATGCCATCCATTGCTGAGGCATTATAATAAGGAGACGAAATTTTCGCAAAAACAGGCTCTTTCGTCACCCATCCCAGGGCTTCGATCACTGGCAACAAGCGGCCTTTTTGCGGCCCTTTTTCAAAAGATAAAAAGGCCAGATATTTGGCCACCGCCACATCCAGATCTTCATTTTTTAAATATAAATTCCGTTCATCTTTTTTTCCGGTATTTTCGGTATTCATTCTCTCCTCCAGTTCTGATGCAAGTAACGCATAAGCTTTCTAAAATAGGGTCACTTCAACCCGGTCTCCGGCATTTTTCCCTTCTTCGTTTTCGGTTATTTCAATGTATCCGTCCGAATAGGATAACAGCGTAATCATCCCGGATTTGCCGTGAGTTGGCCGAATTTCAATGTCCTTTTCGGTTTTTTTAATGGCCACCGTCTGGAAGGTCCGTCGTCCTGGTGATGCGTGGATGTTTTCCATCAAAACCCCCTGGATGGTTTGGTTGTTAAAAGAATCCTGATCATAGTAGCGTTTCATAAATTCCTGAAGTACAATCATCAGTACCATAATAGCGGCTGCCGGCTGTCCGGGTAAGCCGATTACCGGTTTTTGCAAAACACTTCCCAAGATTGTCGGTTTTCCCGGTTTAACGGCCAGACCATGAAGAAGCACCTCGCCCAGTCCATCGATGACCTGAACGGTATAATCTTTTTCGCCCATCGAACTGCCACCAGAAAGAATGACCATATCACCGTTTTTTATTCCGAGCTCCACGGCTTTGCGAATCTCCTCCTGGTCATCTCTGGCATAAGCGGTCGAAATGACATCAGCACCCAAGCGTTTTGCCACTGCTGCCAAGGCTGGTGTGTTGATATCGATCACTTCCCCTGGCTTCGGCGTTTCTCCGGGCCGAATAATTTCATCCCCGGTCGAAATAATACTGAGTCGGGGACGCTTGTAAACCTCAACTTGTAAATAGCCCAAGGCCGATAAAACACCGATATCCTGGGGTCTTAAGAGATGTCCTCGGGAAAAAACCAGTTCCCCATTTCTGATATCATCACCAATGCGCATCATATTCTCATTGGCACCCGCATTGGTGTAAATGGCCAAATCTTTTTCACCCAGTTTTTCGGTATATTCAATCATGATCATGGCTTCAGTGCCGGCGGGCACCATGCCACCGGTAGGAACGTAAAGGGTTTCACCCTGATTAAGACTTTCAGTCGTTTCTTTGCCCATCTGGACTTCCCCGACAATTCTTAAAAACCCCGGTATAGCACTTCCCGCACCCTGAACATCGGTTAGCTTGACCGCATAACCATCCACCACTGATCGATCAAAGTGTGGGACATCCATGGTTGATACGATATCCGCTGACAATACCCGGCCTAATCCAGCGCTTAAATCAATGGTTTCTTTCTCTAAAGTTAATGCTCTAAATGTCTCTTTGATGATGTTTTTCATTTCATCAATAGTTTTTACCTTCAGCAACTCCATTTTTTCTCCTTACCGATCAATTTTTTTGTCTTCTTTCTATTCTAACGATTATTGTAAAAAAAAACAATATCATTCAGGACTTTAATTATTCGTTAAAAATTGTTATACTGATGTTAAATGTTAGATTGGGATACGAGGAGGTGGCACAATGTCACGTTATGAACGGAATTTTCCAGCTTTTTCCGAAGAAGACTTTGAACGCATCCAGCATGCAACGGTTTGTGTGGTGGGCTGCGGTGGTTTGGGTGGCTATATTATTGAGATGCTGGCCCGGGTCGGGATCGGTTCCCTTATTTTGATTGATGGTGATGTTTTTGAGGACTCCAACCAGAACCGCCAGATTTTTGCCACTGAAAAAAATCTGGGTACGCCCAAAGCCAAAGCCGCGGCAGCCCGGGTCAAGTTAATTAATAAAGAAGTGACGACGACCTGTTATCATGATTTTCTCAATGAGGACAACGGTTTGGCTCTGATCGGCGAGGCCGATCTGGTGGTGGATGCTTTGGATAATGTTCCCGCCCGGCTTACCCTGCAGACTTTATGCAAAGAAAAAAATATTCCCCTGATCCACGGCGCCATTGGTGGCTGGTTCGCCCAGGTAACCACGGTGTTTCCGGAAGATGATACCCTGTCCCGGCTCTATGCCGGTGAAAAAGAATATGACTCCAAAGCCTTGGGAAACCCTTCCTTTACTCCAGCCCTGGCTGCTTCGCTGGAAGTTTCCGAAGCCTTAAAAGTGCTCACCGGGAAGGAAGAAATACTGCGGAACAAGCTTTTGTATATTGATTTACTCGCCAACGACTTTTTTACATTTAATATTTAGGAGGACCTTATGTATAAAACTGGAATAATGACCTTAAGCGATCTGGGCTCAAAGGGCCAACGGGAAGACAAAAGCGGCCCGATGATTCATGCTATGCTTGCAGAGACCAACCTTTACGAGGTGGTCAAAACCATCATCCTGCCGGATGATCTGGAATCGATCAAAACAGCCCTGATGGTCTGGGCTGATGAGGATCATCTGGATCTGATTCTGACCACTGGTGGCACCGGATTTTCTGGGCGGGACTGGACCCCGGAAGCCACCATTGCCGTCTGCGACCGCTTAACTCCCGGAATCCCGGAAGCAATGCGCTACCACAGCATGCAGATCACCCCGAAAGCAATGCTCAGCCGCAGTGCTGCCGGCATCCGCAAGCAAACCCTGATCATTAACCTCCCCGGTAGCCCCAAAGCAGTTAAAGAAAACCTCGAAGCCGTTCTACCGGCGCTGGACCACGGTCTGCAGATGCTCTTGAGCAGCGGTTCCGCCAATTGCGCCGAACCCATCAAGTGACCTCGAAACCACGATTCCGCTTCGCTCCATCTTTGGTTCGTGAGCAGTCGCCAACTACAAGCAAGCTTGTGATTGGCTCGTTGCCTTCACGCAAAAAAGCGTATCTCACCAAAAGGAGAGATACGCTTTGTGTTCAGATTAACAGATAAGCCAGTACCGACAATTGTTACATCATGTTGTATGCATCGGAGCGGACACGGCATAGCCTGTCCGATTCTGCGCATTGGCAACGAGCCAATCACAAGTGAGCTTGTAGTTGGCGACTGCCTGCGACCAATGCGAAAAGAGCAAAGCGAATTTCGCATGGTGCAGCGAACAACAGATTAACAATTGGTCGGTACGGTAGTATTCCTCGCACCTGATTTTACTGCATCTTTTTACTAAAGTTCCATCCCATTAAGGATATCACGCAATTGGACCAGCTCATCGACAGTCAATGTGATCCCCTTACGCATTTTTTCGTGATCAGCATTCCAATCCCGAATATCATACTTGGGGTCCCGTTCATTCCAGCTCACCAGATTCAATTCTTTCTGCCATCCACTGGGTAATTCGCTGAGAACACCAATTTCTTCTACAACCTTAAATATTATCGCCATTTTAACCTCACCTTATAATAATTCATCGAGTTTACCACTAAACTCAATCTCTTTCAGTTCCGAAAAGCCACCAACAAATGTCTCCCCAATAAAGACAAAAGGCACCGTATAATGACTAGTCTGACTCTGCAATTGACGACGGGTCTGCGCATCATTGTAAATATCAATTTCCACATACTTCAACCCCTTATCATCCAGGAGTTGTTTTGCGGCTCTGCAATAGGGACAGTGGGCCCAAGTATATAATTTAATTTCTTTCATTTTTCAGGTCACCTTCCTTTTTAAAAGTTCTTGACACAAACGTATTCTTTCATTTTAACCCTTATTTCCCAAGTGTCAACAAATAATTCTTAAATAATTGTAGAATTATTCGATCAATTATCGTATTATTAATCTATTAAACGTTAAAAGGAGATTACCATGCAAAATGTAACGATAGTGGATCATCCACTTGTCATGCACAAATTAACTCACCTTCGCAAGATGGAAACCCCTTCCCGGGAGTTTCGAGAATTGGTGAAGGAACTATCCAGTCTGATGGCCTGGGAGGTGACCAAACATTTTCCGCTTAAAGAAATTGAAATTGAAACCCCCATTTGCAAAACCACCCAAAAAGTTCTGGCCGAAAAAGATGTCGTCATTGTCCCTATTCTACGGGCAGGTTTGGGAATGGTTGAAGGCTTCACAAATATTATTCCCAAAGCTAAAATCGGTCACATCGGACTGTACCGTGACCCTGAAACCCTCCAGGCGGTGGAATACTACAAAAAACTACCTTCTGATATTGCTGAAAGAGAAGCCATTATAGTCGATCCGATGCTGGCCACCGGGGTTTCTGTGATTCATACCATACGCCTTTTAAAAGAAGCCCACTGCCCCAATATCAAGGTCGTTCATATTCTGGCCTGCCCGGAAGGTGTCAAAGCCGTCACCAATGCTTATCCTGAAATCCCCATTTTTTGTGCCGCCATTGATGATCACTTAAACGACCATGCTTACATTGTACCCGGTTTAGGTGATGCCGGTGACCGACTTTTTGGTACAAAATAAAAAATCATTTCCAGGTTATTACACCGAGGCCAATCGCGTCTTCTCTTAAGTTACCTGGAATCCAAACAGCGGAGGTTACCATGCAACAGTCACGCTACAACTTATTTACCGCCATCGCTCTTATTGTTGGCGTCGTTATCGGGTCTGGTATTTTTTTTAAAAGCGATAATATTCTCATTGCCACTGGTGGCAGTGTTGTTTTAGGTATTCTGGTCTTTGTTGTCGCCGCCATCAGCATTGTTTTTGGTTGTTTAACCATCGCTGAACTGGCTGCTCGAACAGATCATCCCGGTGGGGTCCTTACTTATGCCAAAGAATTTATCAGCCCCAGCATGGGTTCAGCCTATGGCTGGTTTCAGACCTTTATCTATTTACCCACCATCACGGCTATTCTGGCTTGGGTTTCCGGTATTTACTTTTGTATTCTCTTTAATGTGAATCAAACCCTGGAAATTCAAATATTAGCGGGCGTCGGGTGTTTTTTTGTGCTCTTTGCCACCAATATTTTTTCAGCTAAAATTGGCGGTTATTTTCAAAGTGCTGCGATGGTCATTAAACTGATCCCCCTGGTAATCATCGGTTTTGCCGGTCTGTTATTCGGTGGCACCGGAGAGCACTTTACCAGTACTGCGGTTTCGGAAATCGCTTCCACCGGCTGGATTGGAGCCATTGCACCGATTGCCTTTTCCTTTGACGGTTGGATTATTTCCACCTCAGTAGCCTATGAAATTAAAAACAGCAAGCGCAATCTACCCCTGGCACTAGTTATCAGTCCGTTGATTATTCTGGTTCTCTACATTGTTTACTTTGTGGGAATCTCTAATCTGGTGGGTCCAGCCGAAATTATGAATGTCGGAGATGCCCATCTTGATTTTGCAGCGACTATGATTTTTGGACCCAGCGGCGCAAAAATACTGATGCTATTTGTTTTTATCTCTGTCCTGGGAACCCTCAATGGCCTGGTGATGGCGATGATCCGGATGCCCTATGCTTTGGGACTCGATCAAATGATCCCCAAATCCAGAGCGATGACCACGATCTCACCACGATTTGATTTCCCGGTGAATTCAGCTGTTTTTGCCTTGATCATCGTGATTTTTTGGTTAGCTGTTCACTATTTTTCTCAAAAATATACCCTGTTCCCGAATTCTGACATTTCAGAAATCGCCATTGTGACCAGTTATCTGCTCTACCTCGGCCTTTATTACAAGGTTTTTATTTTATGGAAAAAGAAGGAAATAAAAAGCGTCTTCAGAGGACTGATTTGTCCAATCCTGGCTTCTATCGGTTCCTTGATTATTTTCTCTGGCGGAATCCAAAATCCCCTGTTTGGGCTTTATTTTGCTATTTGCGCCGTTGTTTTTGGGGCCGGTTATAGCTACTACCGTTATTATGTTATAAAAAAATAATTATTTTTTTATTTCAGGGTTAAACCGCATTGTTTGGGTATATAAGTTATATAGCTTTTCTCCTCAAAGCATATTATTAGAAGCGGAGCACCCTCACCGGGGTGTTCCGCTTCTCTTTTTGCTTGAATGCCTGTATTTTATTAGCTCGTGCTTAAAGTATTATACTTAAATCAAACATAAATGATATTTACTTCTTTATTGATGCTACGCAGCATCTCAATAAGTTTCTGGGTCACCCGCCATTTGGTGGTGAGTTCTTCTGGAAAATCGGGGTTTTGATGGGCGGGATTGATGGAGTTCCCAATAATCAGATCGATGGTGGTACATTCGTTCATCAGAATATTAGCCAGCATCGATGCACCATTTTTTTCCTGAAAGATTTCGCGACCACAGCGATTATTCATATAATCATCACAGATCCGCAGGGTTTCTTTCAGCGTCAGTACTCCCTCAGTTACCAGGTCAATCCCTTTGATAGTGGCAATCGGTGGTACCCGATCCGACATGGTGGAAAAATCGACTTTTACTTCTTCACCAAACTCCCGCGCCACAATATTGGCGGCCGTCCCGCCGCAGACGATTTTTTTGCCCCGACCCCGTTCCAGTAGCCGTTTAATCTCGGCGTCCTTTTCCTGATCCAACGGTGGACCTGAAAAAATGGTGACATATTTTCGTTCTTCCACCTTGATCACAGCCACTGTGGTATCGTCTCCCGGCTCCTCACCATACAGATTATAACAGGTATCCACCAGTGCCATGGAAATGTCCTTGGCTTTTTTGTTTTCATAGGATCGCGCCAGGATATAATCCGACGCTTCTTCCCATTGCCATCCAAAATTTAGTAAATTGCCAATCCCCGCATGGATCACGCCGTCACTGAAAAAGGCCATAATATCACCTTTTTCAATTTCCTTGGTGGTTTCATAAACAGACTTTCCCTGAAACTCAATTTCCTTCCGTTCCAGTTCGATGATTTCTCCATCGCGGATAAACACCAATGGGGGGTTATCAAATTCCAGAATATAAGCCATTCGATTTCTAAAAACCTGAACAATGGTAAAGGTCGAGTAGGCCATCCGACGAACACTGCATTTTGGCAGGGTGGCTTCCAGGGTTTCCAACACATCCATAATCCCCATTTTTTCTTCCAGCATGGTCGCCGCAATGGTGGAGGTCAGCGTTGCCAGAATGTTGGCTTTAACGCCGCTACCCATGCCATCAGCCAGCACCACAATGACGCTTTCATCATTAATTCGCACTTCCACATTATCGCCACAAAGCTCTTCATGAACCTTGTTGACACTATCGCTGGCAATATCCATAAATAAAGGCATTAACGTTCAACCTCCCGACTGGTTACAACTTTTTGAAGTTTGGTCAGCGTCACCTTGGTTTCCGCCGTGGTTTCGCCCAACAACCCGGCGATCTCGTGAGCAACCCGCATTTGCTTGTCAATCACCCGCTGAGCCATTTTAAGCGTTTCTTCCTGGATATTTAACATCTCCTGCTCCTGTTTTTCCTGCCTGGTGATATCAATAAAAATTCCCATATACAATTCCTGTTCTGGAATATAGGTCAGAATTTCCATAAAGATCCGGTTTTCTTTTTCGTAATGCCCTTTTCCGGTATAGGTATTGCCGCGGTTATTGTCCAGTTTTCGGAAGGGATTATAATCAAGCGCATCCACAAAATTGTAACGCATCACAGCTTCTTTTTTCATATTAAAGAGGCGTTCTGCGGCGGCATTAAACTCAATGATCCGGAATTTTTTATCCAGCACGGCAATGGCGTTGGGGGTGGTCGTAATGATCAAGTTTGAAATCGCTTCGGTTTTACTGGTAATCAGCGGCAGACACATATCCATTTCCGCCATATTCCAGTAAACCGCTCGGGCTTTATCCCGGCATGTTTCATAACCACAGGTGCCACAGTTGAGTTCATCCCGTTCTGTGAATTTAGACATCTGATTTAAAATCCTTTCAAGTTCTTCCTCGGGAACTTCGCCCAGATGATGAACCGGCCGTTTATGGAAGGACCGTCTACTATTGATTTCGGGAATCTCATTCGATGGTTCTTTGTTGCTGTTTAAATCGATATAGGTCTGGAGCATTTCCACCTTTTCATATTTAGACAAAGGGCTGTGAAGATTTCCGGGACCATTGACACACCCTTCTTCGCAGGCATTCATTTCAATCCAATACTTCTTCTCCAGCTGATGAATTTCATCCATGAACGCCATGCAATCCTTGACGCCGTCGATGCGAAGAATTTTCCGGCTGCCGTCGAGATTTTCGACACTGTTTTTAGCCAGTCCTCCAGTAATTGGATAGAGCCGTCCGGTATTGGTACCGATGGCGTTGAATTCCTCTATCGGCATCTTATTGGGGTCAATATGCTCCTCTTTAATCCAGGCATCGATTTCATCAAAGGTTAAGACCCCATCAATAATGCCACGGACATCCGTATCATGAACCTCCATTTTTTTTGCCAGGCAGGAACCAGCGTAAACGATCTTAGCCTCCGGGTATTTTTCTCTAAGAATCTTGCCATGGGCGATCATTGGCGAAACCTGATGGCTCAAGGCGGACAAATACTGAGGATAATAAATTTCAATGAGATTTTTTATTGCCGCACAGGAGGAAGAAATCACCAGCTTTTTATCACTGCAATATTCATCGGCGTAAGCTTTGGTGACTACCTCAGCACCGATGGAAGTTTCCTCAATGATTGTAAATCCCAGTTCCCTTAGAATTCCCAAATACTGTCTGGGATGGTTAAGGTAATAAGCAGTCGGAAATACTGCTGATAAACTGAGTACCACCTGCTCGGTTTTTAGCCATTTTTTGATGGTATCAACATCACTATGGATCTCTTTGGCATTATGAGGACATGTTGCAATACAGATCCCGCAGCCAATGCACATCGACTGAATAATCTGGGCGTGTTTATCCTTCAGTTTTATGGCTTTGACTGGACACTTCCGGATACACTTATAACAATTACGACATTTATCTTTTGAAAAATTAATGATACTCAATTATTTTTCCCCCATAATTTTCTCGAAAATTTCTTTCGCATTTTCAGTTGAAACGGCATAGATGATGTCATCACATTCCACGGCAACCCCCTCCGTACATTTCCCCATACAAAATGACCCTACCAGTTCAACCTCATCCCCTAATTCTCGCTCTTCAATAATTTGATTCAAGGCTTTAACAACCTTATAGGATCCGTTTACATGGCATGCACTGCCAACACATATTCTTATTGTCTTCATCACATTATCCTTCATAAAAAATATTCTACATTAGTCTGGTTGGTTCATGGTATCATCAGATTTTTTGTCTGTCAACGGCTGGGCAAAAATGTCATACTAAAAGATCTAAAAAAAAAGCAGTTCAAAATCAGGATAAAAAAACGTTCATTTTTGATGCAAACCCTCCTCAATTTTTTAACGATTATTGATACTTTTTACCCTTACTTTTAATTTATACTGGGTTTTACTCAAATATCAGCAGATTCATGGGTAAATCCGACTTCGACCTTGACGAAGCCAATAATCTTTGCTAAAATCGGTGTAATTGAATAACGTTTTCTTAATGAAAACAATACAATCCGAATTGATGCACCTACGGTTTGCTATGGTTTATCAATCGATAGAGTACGGTTAGAAATGATTGTGCTTTCCAGTGTGTAAAGGATGGTGGAATTCATGGAATTATCTGACTGTTTTTTTGAGCAGTCATTTTATTTTTTTGGATTGACCTCCCGTTATGTCATTAAAGAGACTTCTCTTTGATACTATTTTTTAGGAGGAAGAAAATGAAAAAGAAATTGTCAGTATTGGTTATTGTATTATTTGTCTGTACCCTTGCCCTGAGTGGCCTGGGCTGCACCCCGGCTAAAAAGGAATTAGAGCCTGGTTCTAACGGGGAGATCATTCTTGCCACCACCACCAGTACCCAGGATAGCGGTTTACTGGAAGTGATCCTACCGGATTTTGAAGCCCAAACTGGGATCGCCGTCAAGGTTGTTGCCGTGGGCACCGGGAAAGCCATGGAAATGGGAAAAGCTGGTGAAGCCGATGTCCTTCTGGTTCATGCACGTTCCCAGGAAGATCAGTTCATCGCCGATGGATACGGAGCCGAACGCTTTGATGTCATGTATAACGACTTTGTTGTGCTGGGACCAAAAGAAGACCCGGCCAAGGTAAAAGCAAACGCTGCTGCTGATGCTGCCAAGGCTTTTACTGCCATAGCTGCTGTGCCATCAACCTTTGTCTCCCGGGATGACAAATCCGGTACACATACCAAAGAGCTGGCCATCTGGAAGGCTGCCAATATCACCCCTGCAGGCGACTGGTATTTAAAAACCGGCACCGGCATGGGCGAAACACTAACTGTTACCAACGAAAAATTGGGCTATACTCTGGCTGACCGGGCAACCTACGCCAACATGAAAGATACCATCACCAACCTGGAAATTGTTTGCGAAGGCGATACAATTTTAAACAATCCTTACGGGGTTATTGCTGTATCACCATCAATCAATGACCAGATCAATGCCGACGGCGCGCAAGCCTTTGTTGATTGGATTATATCACCCGAAACCCAAAAACTGATCGGTTCATACGAAGTGAATGGGAATCCGCTGTTTATCCCCAACGCTGCACAAAAATAAAAAGTTAACTGAGGTCCTGGGAGAAGATCTTCTTCCAGGATCGCATTGTGGAGAAATCAATGGACTACATACTCAATGGTTTTGTTGAAGCCTTTCGGCTCATTTTTTCTTTTGATCCTGAAATCATTCAAATTGTTTTGTTATCGCTTTTTGTCTCTTTTTCTTCGACCCTTTATGGCACCCTGATCGGCGTTCCTCTTGGCATTCTTCTGGGCATCAAAAAATTCAGAGGCAAGACAGTGGTGTCCCGGTTTCTTTATACCTTCATGTCATTTCCGCCGGTTATCATTGGTTTGTTTACCGCCCTCTTTTTAGCTCGTTCTGGTCCTTTGGGTCAGTTTCAGCTGATGTATACTGCCACCGCAATGATCATTGCCCAGACTATTCTGGTTACCCCCGTTATTATGGGCATCATCTTTAACCATGCCAGCACCAGTGGCTATGAGGTAGTCCAAACGGGGAAAACGCTGGGTGCTCAGGGGTGGGATATTCTGATCCTGCTGATTCTGGAACTAAAAGGCGTCATTATGATCGCCCTGGTCAGTGGGTTTGGCCGGGCCATTTCTGAAGTCGGCGCAGTAATGATTGTGGGTGGAAATATCCGGGGGTTCACCCGCGTGATGACGACCTTTATCGCCATGAATAACAATATGGGTCAATACAGTGTCTCCATCGCTATGGGACTTATCCTGATGACCATCTCTTTTCTTACCAACTCGATTTTATACCATTTTATCATAGGGGATCAAAATGAATATTAAGACGCGTAATATTACAAAAACATATAAAGATAAAACGGTGCTCAATCTGAATGGTCAATCTCAAGATCTTTTTTTTGAGTCTGGAGAAATTCACGGCATTATCGGACCTAACGGATCTGGGAAAACCACGCTAATGAAAATAATGGCCGGTCTCGTTACCCCAACTACTGGGAATGTACTTTATAATGGCGTGCCCTTAGATCCGAATATTTTTTGTGAAATGACCTATTCCAATCATACCCCCACCCTTTTTTCACGCTCAGTTTATGAAAATATTGCCTATCCGTTAAAAATCCGCAAACGTGAAAAAGACGAAATTGATCAAACCGTATCACAGTTATTGAATGAGTTCGAAATTGAAGCGATTAAGAATCAGAGTGCCCGACATCTTTCCGGTGGGGAATCCCAGAAAACAGCACTAGCTCGCGCCTTATCTTTTTCACCCCAAGTTCTATTTTTAGATGAGCCCACGGCGAATATCGATCCCAAAAGCATCCAGATTATAGAAACTGCTTTAAAAACGAGAACTAAAGAGCAGGGACTTTCAATTATTATTATCACCCATAATCTCAGTCAGGCTTTCCGGATCTGTACCCACCTGACGTTTCTGGATCAAGGATCTTGTCTTTTTTCTGGCACACCGGAAAAAATCATGGCCTCTAACCATCCTACAATCGATGAGTTTATCTCACTTGATCGATTTTAAAACGCTATTATCTGAACTAAAATCACAGAAATTCAAATATTTTTGTGAGAACTATTTTTTATCAGACTTACCAGGAAATTTTGATTGCATAAACGGGGTTTTTATAGTTATAATATTTACTTAGTCCAGACTTTATATGGGGTCATTATATTGGGAGGAAAACCATGAGATATGTGCCAACATTTTGCCTGCGCGAAGGAATGATGTTAGGAAACAATCTTTGGGGTGAGCGGGGTGAGTTGATTCTTGCTAAAGATACTGTTCTCACCGAAGATTACATCGAACGAATAAAAAAATTAAATTATAATGGCATATATGTTGAAGATGATCTGACAAAGATATCCAAATCATTAATATTATCAACGATCGTGTCCGAGCCGAAACCGTTAAATGTATTAAGGATGTTTTCATTACTACCGAAAACAAAGGTGCCTTAAAAAAGAATACCTTTAATGACATGCAAAAACATATTGAAAGCATCGTTGACGAAATTCTTCAGAATAGCAGTATGGTGATTAACATGGTGGATCTGAAGGTTTTTGATGACTATACCTATTTCCATTCGGTGAATGTGGCTGTCCTTTCCATTTTATTGGGTTCAGCCCTGGGTCTGCGCCGGGAACAGCTGTGTGATCTGGGTATCGGTGCCATTCTCCACGATATTGGCAAAGTTTTTGTTAAAAAAGATATTCTTTGTAAAGAAGGGGAACTTTCAGAGGACGAGTCCTGTGAAATGCAAAACCACTCGACCCTCGGTTATGATTACATTAAAAAAGTTTCGACCATCAGTATGTCTGCCCGGATTGGCATTTTAGACCACCACGAAAAATTTGGCGGTGGTGGTTATCCCAACAACCTAAGTGAAGAGCAAATCTCCCTCTTTGGACGAATCATCGCCATTGCCGATGTTTATGACGCCATGACTTCCGACCGACCTTACCGCAAAGCCATTATCCCCTCAGAGGTGATTGAATATATCATGGGTTCATCCCATACCTTATTCGATCCGGATCTGGTCAACATCTTTATCCGAAAGATCGCTCCCTATCCCATTGGCACCTGTGTGGAACTGAGCAATCGGTTAACCGGTATCATCATTGAAAATTATGAAAGCTTCTCGATGCGCCCCAGGGTCCGCATTTTCAAAAGAGATGGTGAAGACATTGATCCTTTTGAGCTTAATCTGAGTGATCGGGCTTTCCTCAATATTACCATTACTAGCATCTTATAAATGACGCATTCGTTTTAAATTAACAAAAGCGTTTAAGATTTTGCTTTGAGTGTTGTTCCAGTTAATGGGACAGCACCTTTTTTAATTAAAAAAGTCGCTTTAAAACCCATTTATATTGCTATTTAACCCATTACATGTTAGAATAAATTTAATTGTCATAATGCATCAGCAAGCAACGAACCGCTTAATCAACCCTGGGGAAAGCCTGGGGATTTTTAATCAACCCTGGGGAAAGCCTGGGGATTTTTAATCAACCCTGGGGAAAGCCTGGGGATTTTTTTGCTTAAATTTATCGTTTCAATACAGAGCTATCAATGGAGGATTTATGAATTGAAAAAAAATACCGAAAAAATTATCCAGGTTAAAGACCTGGTCAAACATTATGGGGACAAAACGATCATTGATGAAATTAATTTTCACATTCGGGCCAATGAATTCCTGACCATTCTCGGCCCCAGCGGCTGCGGAAAAACCACCTTGCTACGAATGATCGGTGGGTTTGAAACCCCGGACGCCGGAGATATTCTTTTCGAAGGCAAATCGCTGGTCAATATTCCGGCCAATAAACGGCCCATTAACACCGTTTTTCAAAAGTATGCCCTGTTTCCCCATTTAAACGTCTATGATAACGTGGCCTTTGGGTTAAAAATTCAAAAAAAAGCCAAGGCTGAAATAGACACCCTGGTTCAGGAAATGTTGCGGATGGTCAATCTTAAAGGGCAGGAACAACGGGATGTCAATTCCTTAAGCGGCGGCGAGCAGCAGCGGGTCGCCATTGCCAGAGCCCTGGTTAATCACCCTCAGGTCCTGCTGCTTGACGAACCCCTGGGTGCTCTGGATCTCAAGCTTCGCAAAAACATGCAACTGGAACTAAAAAAACTCCAGAAAAAAACCGGCATCACCTTTATTTATGTCACCCACGACCAGGAAGAAGCGATGACAATGTCTGATACCATTATCATTATGAACCATGGCCGGATCCAACAGATCGGCTCACCGGTGGATATTTATAACGAACCCCGAAACGCCTTTGCCGCCGATTTTATTGGTGAAAGCAATATTCTGGAATCGATGATGTTAAAAGACTGTCTGGTCAAACTTCAGGATGTCGAAATTCCCTGCGTAGACAAAGGTTTTGAGAAAAACGAGTCGGTACTCACTGTGATCCGCCCTGAAGATATCGAAATTCTCCCACCCGGTACCGGTTTTCTGGACGGTGTCATCGAATCCGTGACCTTTCTGGGGATGCACTATGAAATCGTTATGAACTGCAAGGGCATTAGCTGGCTGATTCATACTACCCGTGAATTTTTTGCTGGCGACCAGATTGGTATCCAGGTTGATCCCAATAATATTCATATCATGAAGAAGGAACACGACCATGAAATCATTTAAGGAAACCATTGCCTATCCTTACGGTCTGTGGATGCTTATTTTTATCGCCGTTCCGCTGCTGGTGGTAATCTGGTTCAGCTTTTTATCCAACCCGGATTTTAAGGCTGGCATCTATACCTTTACGTTGGAGAATTATAAAGAGTTTATGGACCCGGTCTACCTGGAACTTTTATACCGTTCATTTTTATATGCGGTCATCGCCACCCTGATCTGTTTTTTTATCGCCTATCCTTTAGGGAACCTGATTGTATCGCTACCCGGCAATCGCCAGAATCTGATGATTGTACTGATGATCATCCCGATGTGGGTCAATTTCCTGCTGCGAACCTATGCCTGGATGGTGCTGCTCAGCGGCAGCGGATTAATCTCTCAATTTCTGGGTCTGTTAGGCTTTAGGGATGTTTCTCTGCTATATACCCAATCTGCTGTGATTCTGGGGATGGTCTATAACTTTTTCCCCTATATGCTGTTACCGATTTACACCGCCTTGAAAAAAATTGATCCGGATCTACTGCGGGCCGCCACCGATCTGGGGGCCAACCATTTCCAGATGTTTGTAAAAATCAAATTGCCACTCAGTCTTCCCGGCATCGTTTCCGGATCAATGATGGTCTTTATGCCCGCGGTAAGTACCTTTGTTATTTCCAATTTGTTGGGCGGTGGCAAATACATGCTCATCGGAAATCTCATTGAGCAGCAGTTTTTAACCCTGAACAACTGGAACTTCGGCTCAGCGCTTTCAATGGTATTGATGACCATTATCTTTCTCGTCTTAGGTGTTGCCCGTCTGATCACCGGAAAAGAACTTGATACCGGAGGTCAAATTCTATGAAAAAGATCCTTAAAAAACTGGCCTTTGCCTTAATTTTGTTGTTTTTATACGCACCTATTTTAGTGTTGATTGTTTATTCATTTAATGATTCTAAGATTATGGGGCCCTGGGCAGGTTTTACGCTCAAATGGTATGTCATGCTTTTTCAGGATCGCTATATCCTTCAAGCTTTGTACTATACCCTCATTATTGCCGTGATCGCCACCACTGTTTCCACTCTTGTGGGCACCATTTCGGCGGTGGGTATTTACCAGATGCGATCCAAACTAAAAAGACCCTATCTGTTGTTAAATAATATCCCCGTTCTGGTACCGGATATCGTGATGGGGATTACCCTGATGTCGCTATTTATTTTTGCGGGAATGAAAATGGGACTAACCACTATTATTATTGCCCACATCACCTTTTGTATCCCCTATGTAATTCTGGCGGTACTACCCCGGTTTAACCGGTTGCCGGAGAACATTTTTGAAGCTGCGCTGGATCTGGGTGCAACCCCTCGCCAGGCCTTCTGGAAGGTGCTGTTCCCGGAGATTCTTCCCGGTGTTACTTCTGGTGCCCTGATTGCCTTTACCCTATCAATTGACGATTTCGTGATCAGTTTTTTTACCGCCGGCAATGGGGTCAGCAATCTATCGATCACCATCTATTCGATGGCCAAGGCCGGTATCAACCCCAAAATCAATGCCTTGTCAACAATTATGTTTGGGTGTATCATGATCTTACTAATACTGATCAATATCCGTAGTGAAAAAGGGATTAAAAATATCCAATAAAAAGGAGAATGGAATGAAAAAGTTCGTGTTAATTTTATCCTTGTTGTGTCTGCCTTTTCTGGCCAGCGGTTGCGGCTCCGATAATCGGGCTGAGCTTACTGTTTATAACTGGGGCGACTATATGGACCCGGAGGTCATCGCCCAGTTTGAAGACGACTATAATTGTCGGGTCAATTACGAAACCTTTACCTCCAATGAGGACATGTACGTCAAGGTCAAGAATTCATCCGATACCTATGACGTACTGGTACCCTCTGATTATATGATTGAGCGGCTGATTCGCGAAGAGATGCTTAGGCCCATCACCAAAGACAATATCCCCAATCTGGCTAACATCGATGCCGCGGCCCAGGATCTGGCCTTTGATCCCGGCAATCAATACTCGGTCCCCTATTTCTACGGGGTTTTAGGAATTGTCTATAACACCGCTCAGGTCACCGATCCGGTGGATAGTTGGGATATTCTCTGGAATGATAAATATGCTTCCAAAATCTTAATGTATGACAGCATTCGCGACAGCATGGGCGCCTCACTAAAACGGCTCGGTTTCTCCATGAATGAAACCAATGAGGCTAACATCAATGCCGCCCGGGATGCTCTGATTACCCAGAAACCGCTGGTTATGGCCTATGTTACCGATAATGTCAAAAGCCTGATGGCCAGCGGTGATGCTGCTATAGCCGTGGTCTATTCCGGCGATGCGGCCATTATCATGAGTGAAACCAACAACCTTGATTTTGCGGTTCCCAAGGAAGGTTCCAATGCCTTTTATGATAATTTTGTGATCCCCAAAAATGCCAAGAATCCGGAACTGGCCGAACAATTCATCAATTTCATGCTAACCCCGGAAGTTGCCGCTAAAAATATTGAATACGTCGGTTACTCCTCTCCGAATACGCCAGCTCTGGCGCTGCTTGATTCAAGCTGGTCGAACAATGCCGGTTTTAACATCAGCCCCGAAGATCTGGCTCGCAGTGAGATCTTTATGGATCTGCCTAGTGATATCATGGAAATCTATAACCGGGCCTGGACCGAGATTAGTGTCTCCAAATAACAAAACAACCCAGCTGGAAATAACTCTGGCTGGGTTGTTTTAGTTGCGCGACCAATTGTTCCGACTCTTATGGCATCAACTCATTCTAGTCTTCCAGAAGTCCGATCCATTTGGGGATCGGAATAGCGCCGCCAATCACTGCACCAATAGTCATCGGAATGATGCCGTTAATCGGAAAGCACATCAACAGCAATAAAATCACTGCCAGGGGTTTTCGCATAACCGTAGCTGTTAATGCCGCTGTTACTATTGCCACACAAAAGATGGGATCAATGGGAAGCATTAAGGCACAGGCATAACCAATGGCGATCCCCGAAAAAATGGTGGGGAAAATATTTCCACCCCGCCAGCCCATTTGGTGGCAAATATTGCCCATTAGAAGTTTGACAATCCCAGTTAAGAGCAGCACTGCAAAACCCAAGCCCTGCCAGGAATTCATCACCTCAACCATTTCGTGTTCACCGGAAAACATCGTGTAGGGCAGAAAAATTCCGACGCCGCCAAGAATCACACCGCCAAGAATGCTCCGAATCAGAATTTTTTGCGCCAATGGTTTAATCGCGACTTTGGTCATTTTTTGAAATAGATAATAAAGCATTCCCGCTGCTACCCCAACCAGTGCCAGAGGAATCGCTGCTGCCCATTCTACTGCCGTCATTTTTTGGATGGCTGGGAAGTGTCCCAAACCCAGCCGTCCGCCAAAAAGATTCTGGAGGATGGTTAATGCCCCATAACCGCTGAGAATGCCAACGAAATACATCATTATTTTTAGATTTTTAGGAATCACTGCTGGTTTTTCTTCATCTTCTATTTGCTCTACAAAGGCAAAAAGCGGTGCCCCAAAGATAACGCCGATGGTGGCAGCCATACCAATCTGCGGTAGCTCATCCGTTTCTGAAAGGATAAATTTAAAGCGGTCGGAAAACCAGAAACATAACCCCACAATCACGCCGGTTAAACCGGCTTCCGGGCCCAGACTCCCCCCAAATATCAGTGGTAACAGGGCTGAGATACCAATGATGTGTAGGTTATTATAAGGGATCTTATTCCCTTTTTTAACCGTTTTTAAAATTTCCGCCATTTCCCGGGGATAGGGACCAAACCGTTGCTCCCAAAGCCCGATGAGTAAACCGCCAATGGCACAGACCACCACCGGATACAAAGTGAGATTGACCGCATTTTTAAGATCCTGCCATAAAAAATTGATGCCCAGGTTCATCATAAACAGCAGCCCCCAGGTAATCCCACCAATTGTGCCACCCAGTATCGCCACAAATAAAGTCATTACGGCAGTTTCTTTAAATTTAAGCCCCACGGTATCCTCCTGTCAATTCGTCTTACGCTTGTCCATTGATGAATTGCACTCTGTTTTTTCCAAATTCTTTGGCTTTGTACATGGCGATATCAGAATAGTTCAACAGCTCCGTGGCCGTGACCCCATCCCGGGGATATCTTGCAATGCCAAAGCTAGCACTAATATTTAAGTTCATATTTTCGACCACAAAGGTCTCTAACAGAGCCATTCGGATTTTTTCAACATACTCAAATATTTCCGTTTCACTGAGATCGCGCTGGATAATCAAAGTAAACTCGTCGCCCCCTAAACGCCCGAGCATATCCTGCTGTAAAACGATTTCTTTATTCTGTCGGCAATCGATTTCAGCAATAAGTCGCCGATATGATGCCCTTTATAATCATTGATCTTTTTAAAACTATCCAGATCAATAAATACCACCGCAAAAGGCGCTTGTTTCTCCTGGGACTGTTCTACCAGATAATCAAGCTTGTTGACAAGCATTTCACGGTTTGGGAGTCCGGTTAAAACATCGGTATATGCCAGATAATTAAGCCTAACTTCACGCTGTTTCATTTTTCTGTTTAGTTCTCTAAGCTTTTGGTTCTGCTCTAAAACTTCTTTTTCCGAATTTGCCAGTTCATCGTAGAGAACACTCAGTTCTTTTTTTTGTGCAGCAACTTCTGCCAAATTACTATCAACCCGCTTGCCATAAAATGAAATAATACTGATGATAATGATCGTGCTAAGCGGCACCATAATTCCTGGTATTGCCTTTAAATTGCCGGCCCCCAAGACGATAATGATCCCCACAAACGCGGAAGTCAGAAGATTAATGGCCACCCCAATCCGATAGCCCTTTTCTTTTGCTATCACCACCAGGCAAACCGAAATCATCACCTGAAGCTGAGCCACAACACCGGCAATATTACTAAAGGATGAAAACCGTACTTGCAGAAAAATGACCGTAAAATACAAAAGCAAACAAATACCGATTTTGATTCGTGAAAACTGCTTACTTTCATCAAGGGTTCTTTTCTTCTCAATATGATGATCTGTGAAATCTGCAACATTTCTAATTTTTTCCATGAACTCCCTCCTGGTACTGATTTCTAAAGCTCTACACACTTTTCTCTGATACTTTATATAATCATCGACCGGTTTTCTTACGCCCGAGTAGAATCTGGTCTAAATCCTATTCCAAATTGATCGGTCTAGCCTTCTTTTTTGTCTTGGGATACTTTTTAGCTGTCAAATTTTACGATCATCCCTTTTCTTTCTTCTTGATCCAGAATCATCGGGTCGCCGATAGCCCAGGCTTTTACATCGTTCGCATCGTCTTTGCCGATTATAAAAACACACTTTATTTTTCACTATTCAATTTTTGTAAGTTTTATTTTCTCTCATTTTAACACAGATAGACACCCTAAACAATGCGTGGCATTCACTGTGACAGTTTTTTTGCTACTTTATATTTTTCAGGTATTTAAAATTAATTTTTTCAATTAAAAAAACTTTGCAGTGGCTGCGTGAGTCCGTCTGCAAAGTTTTCTTTTGATTTACTTTTGGTGTTCTAGTCGCTTTATGCTTAGCAGCTACCGTTAAGCATCACGTGACTAATACTTGTCATCGTCATCAAGAATAATGTTGGGCTCAAAGGACGTCTCTTTATCTATTCTTACTACTTTCTTTGCCCCAAGTTGATTTTGAGTTTTTGGCGATTGCCCAAACGTTTTTAAGTCGAAGGCACCAACCATTTGTTTTAGCATTTCGGCCTGACCGGACAATTCTTCACTGGCGGCGGCACTCTCTTCCGCTGTAGCCGAATTTGTTTGTACCACCTGGGAGACCTGTTCAATACCCTGGGTGATCTGGGCTATTTCAGAAGCCTGATCGTTAGATGCCTGGGCAATATTACCGACAATATCGGATACTTTCTCGATCTCATTGAGTATTTCTTTTAGACTTTCTGCCGTTTCATCAGCAATGCCGGTTCCCACTTCCACCTTGTCGATCGAACCTTCAATCAGCCCGGTGGTTTCTTTTGCTGCTTCAGCACTTCTGGCTGCCAGCGTTCGAACTTCTTCCGCTACGACAGCAAAACCTTTTCCATGCTGGCCGGCCCGAGCCGCTTCTACCGCAGCATTTAAAGCCAGAATATTGGTTTGGAAGGCAATGTCATCAATCACTTTGATGATCTTAGAAATACTGTTGGATGATTCGCTGATATCATCCATGGCTGTTACCATTTTTTCCATCTGACCATTTCCAACTTCGGCGTTTTTTCGTACTCTGACAGCTAATTCATTCGCCTGATTGGCATTCAAAGCATTTTTCTTCGTCTCATCTGCCACTTCTTCAATCGATGCCGTTAATTCTTGAATCGCACTTGCCTGCTCAGTGGTCCCCTGTGATAGATTCTGTCCACCATCTGAAATCTGTCTGGCACCCATTTCCACCTGACTGGCGGCATCATTGATTTCTTTCATGGTTTGGCTAAGTTTATCATTGATTGTGTTGAGTGATGTTTTAATTGGAAGAAAATCACCAAGATACTCACTTGTAATTTCCTGGTTTAAACGACCTTGTCCCATCGCTTCAAGGGTTGATGAAATTTCATCGACATATTGTTTCAAAAACTCAATCGTCTGATTTAAGGCCTTCTTAATTTGAGCATGATCGCCCTTATAGTTACCTTCCATGCCAATCTGCAGATTTCCCGTTGATAATAAGTTTAGCGTGGCGGCTGCTTCTTCTACCGGCTGTATAATCGTATCCAAAGTCTGATTAAATCCATCGATGACCTTTGCGAATTCTCCCTGGAATTTAAATGCGTCACCGCGATTTTTTAGATCCCCTTCAACTGCGATACTGGCCATATTTTCTGTTTCCTGAACCAGGCTTAGAATATTTTCAATCATAGCAATCAGACTTGGGTTAAGGGTATCATTTTCACTTCGTTTGCCAATCTGTTTCAAGGTATCCAGATCATCCATCTCACCAGCGGCGATATGAGTCGCAACATTGACCACCCGAATCAAGCGCTCATGAACAGCATTGATGGCTTTTGCAATATCCGAGTAAATTCCCAGATATTGTCCCGTCATTTCTTCGGAATAATCATTGACGCTCATCTTTTCAAGAATGCGTTTCCCTTCCGTTAATCCACCTAAACCATCAATACAGATATTTAAATTACTTTTGATAATGTTAAAATCACCATTGTAGGAATCTGTGATTTTTTCGGGGATAATACCTCGACTGATCTGTTCGACATAGTCGGCGGCCAGATTCAGTGGACCAACCACCGCATCCAGAGTGGCATTGACGCCTTCAACAATCTGCTTATAACCACCGGTAAATCGATCTGCGTCCCCTCTCGTGCTCAATCTTCCTTCTATTGCGGCAACAGAAAGCCTATTTGCTTCGTCGATTAAGGCACGTATAGTTTCGATGATCCGTTTAAGTGCTGGTGCCAATTCATCCTGATCATCCCTTAGCATAATATCAGCGCTGACATCGCCAGCAGACACATTGTTTAAAGTTCCTACAATCACCGTCTGGATGCTCTCTGAGAAGGTATCCATGGCATCCGCCATTTCCCCGATTTCATCGTTTCGATTCATTTTAAGACGTATCGCAAAATGTCCCAGGTTCATCTCTTTTAGATTCTCTGAAACCTTTTGAATCGGTTTTCCAATAATCCTACTTAAGAAGATCCCCAAAGTAATGGCAAAGATCATCCCCAAGATTGTGATCACCGCCATAAGGGTAACTGAGGCATTAGTGGCACCAGTGTTTTCGCTGATCTGGGCCTCTCCAGACTCAGCTTTCATTTTGATAAGATCCCCCATATCCGAAGTAGCTGTTTCAAAAGATACTGTCAGTGCCCCAGCTTCATCTAGCATAGCCAACGCTTCTTCGTCCTTATTTTCCAAAGCTAGACTTGCTACATTGTCAATTTGTTTTTCAATTTCAGCGATGCTTGTTTTAAGCTGATCAAACTCTAATCTCACTTCGTCTTTTACAATTGTCGCTTCAAATTCGTCCAAAGCATTACTGATAATTTCTTTATTTGCGACAATATCTTCAGCATCTTTTTTAATCTCATTTGTATCCTATTCTAGAATCATATCAACTAATTCATACTTCATTTTTTCTATACTTGAAAGCAAATTTCCCGTGCTCATATGAGCAGTTGTGACATTGTTGTAAGTCTCAATATATGTTACATTGACCTTAAGTAGATTAACAACCCCAATCAATCCTACAATACCCGCTACAAAAGATACAAGTAGAAAACTGGTGACAAGTTTCCTGGTGATCTTCATATCATAAATCCATTTCATATAACTTTGCTCCTTTTGTTGAAATAATTAAGATAGTAATTTTGTAAAAAAGTCCTTGTGAAATTATTTTTAACTATCACTAATCTTCTTATTGTTAGATTAAATTGTCGCTCCTTTCAGACTTCAATAGTTTTTTAGCAACTTTTTCTGCCAAATAGTCATGTCTTTTATCATAAAATAAAAGATGCTTTTTTCGTACCAATTTGTATTATACAATGTTTGCTCGCAAAAAACTATCGTTATTTAGTGAGAATTAATATTTATTAGAACTGTTACACTGCGATTTTAAAACTGCCTGCCGCCACTTTAATAAAGATACTAATTGAAATACAAAAAAATCACCGCAATATGCTAAATCACGGTGATTTTTGTTCATACTATGCTACTATTCGTAATAAATTTCATCAATCGCACAGCCCGCCGGGACGATCGGGTAAACCCCTTCTTCGTTGGAAATCTTGACATGGACAAGCAGTGGCCCGGGTTGATCTTTGATCGCCTCTAGGGTTTCTTCCAGCTCAGCCATATTAGTTACCTTGTAGCCGGGGATTCCGCTAGCCGCCGCCAGCATGATGTAATCAGTGCATTGAACAATATCAGTTTGGGCATAACGTTTATCACTGAAGAGCTTCTGCCATTGTCGTACCATCCCCAATGACTCATTGTCAAACAGGAAGATTTTTAAGGGGATCTGGTACTTGCTGACAGTAATCAGTTCCTGACAGTTCATTCGAAAACTGCCGTCTCCGGCAATTAGCAACACATCCGCATCGGGATTGGCCAGTTTGACGCCGATCGAAGCCCCCAGACCATAACCCATGGTCCCTAAGCCGCCGGAGGTTATAAATTGCGCCGGACGCAAGACATTCCAGTACTGTCCCACCCACATCTGATGCTGCCCGACCTCGGTCACCACAAAGGATTCCGGATAAGCAGCGTTGATGGTATTAAGAATATTTTTGGGATGATAATCACCTTTCTCAGTACAGGGGATGATCCAGTTTTCAATTTTTTCATACCATTCCGGATAGGATTTTTCTTCAATGTCTTTAGTCAATAAGGGCAATACATCTTTAATATTTCCCTGAATCTGAATTTCAGCCGGAATATTTTTAGCAAATTCAGTGGGATCAACATCAATGTGGATAATCGTTTTATTGCGGACAAAGGCATCGCAATTGCCAGTGACGCGATCACTAAACCGGGCACCGATGGCAATGAGCAGATCGGAGTTGATGACTGCCAGATTCGTTTCCTGGAAGCCATGCATACCCACTAATCCCAGCGAAAGTTCATGATCTCGGGGAATGCCGCCTAATCCCATTAAGGAGTTGGCCACCGGAATTCCGGCTTTTTCGGCAAAGGCCAATAGTTCTTCATGCGCCTTGGATTTAATCACTCCGCCACCAGCATAAATGACTGGGCGTTTGGCCGCATTAATGGCGGTAACCGCTTCTAATATCTTTGCTTCTTTAATATCCGGATAGATCTGACGCAGCTTTGGAATAAACATTTTATGGTATCCGGTTTTGGTCAGAAAGATGTCTTTGGGAATATCGATTACAACTGGACCGGGTCGTCCGGACTGAGCGATAACAAAGGCCTCCCGGATGGTATCGGCCAGGTCTTCTACATGGGTAACCAGATAATTGTGCTTGGTAATCTGCATAGTCACGCTACTGATATCAATTTCCTGGAAGGAATCCTTGCCCAGCAAAGGTGAAGCAACCTGTCCGGTAATCACAACCAGCGGCACGGAATCCAGATAGGCATTGGCAATCCCAGTGATGGCATTGGTTGCACCCGGTCCGGAAGTCGTAATCGCGACTCCTACCGTATCACTGGTTCTGGCATAGCCGTCAGCAGCATGGACACCATTTTGTTCGTGACAGGGGCCAATTTGGGTAATCTCGTGATCAAGCCGATAAAAGGCATCGAATAATGGAATCACAACGCCACCGGGGAATGAAAAAACATGTTTGATCCCCTGTTCTTCCAGACATCGGACGGTGATCTCCGATCCTAATAATAATTCTTTGTTATTCAAATTTTCACTTCCTTTCTGCTATTGGTTGAGATTTATAGGGTTGTAGGGGTGGGTCGTACCCGCCACTGCAACCCTTTATATAAAACATTGATTGTTTATTTTTCAAAGACGGCACCGGTGGAGGCCGAAGTTACCAGTCTGGCGTAACGGGACAGATAGCCGGTTTTTATTTTTGGTTCCAGTGGAACCCAGGCCGCTTTACGCTTGGCCAGCACGGCATCATCCACCTTTACAGCAAGGGAACGATTGACAATATCAATGGCAATAATATCCCCTTCTTCGATCAGGCCGATGGTGCCGCCGGCGGCGGCTTCAGGGGAGACATGTCCGATGCAGGCACCGCGGGTAGCTCCAGAGAAACGGCCGTCGGTGATTAAGGCCACCTCTTTATCTAAGCCCATACCAGCAATAGCGGAGGTTGGGAACAGCATTTCCCGCATTCCCGGACCGCCTTTAGGACCTTCATAGCGGATAATCACCACATCACCAGCTACAATTTTGCCGGCTTTAATGGCGCTCGTCGCTTCTTCTTCAGAGTTAAACACCCGGGCTGGGCCTTTATGTTTTAGCATCTCCGGCGCTACCGCCCCTTGTTTTACCACGCCGCCGTCTGGGGCCAGGTTACCAAAGAGCACGGCCAGACCACCGGTAAGGCTATAGGGGTTTTCCAAAGGTCGAATAACCTCCGGGTTTTTATTAAAGACACCGATCAAGTTTTCAGCAATTGTTTTGCCGGTTACTGTCATCAGGCTGGTATCAATCAGATTGGCATCGGCCAGCGTTTTCATCACAGCCTGAATGCCACCGGCATAGTACAAGTCTTCCAGATGGTGATTTCCGGCTGGTGCCAGCTTGCACAGATGCGGAGTTTTGGCAGAAATCTCGTTGACTTCCTGAAGATCAATGCAGACCCCAGCTTCGTTAGCGATGGCTGGTAGATGGAGGATACTGTTGGTGGAACAACCCAGGGCCATATCGCAGGCCAGGGCATTTCTAAAGTTTGCATCCGTCATTATATCCTGGGGTTTAATATCCCGTTTCCACATTTCCATCACCTGAATCCCGGCTTTTTTAGCTAGCCGCACCCGTTCAGCAAAAACAGCGGGAATGGTGCCGTTGCCAGGCAGACCCATCCCCAACACTTCGGTCAGGCAGTTCATGCTGTTGGCAGTAAACATCCCAGAACAGGAACCACAGCCGGGGCAAACAGAATCTTCAAAGGATTTAAGCTCTTTTTCATCAATTTTGCCGGCATTAAAAGCTCCCACCGCTTCAAAGGCGGTATTTAAGTCCGTGTCCTTTTGTCCGACCGCTTTACCGGTGAGCATTGGCCCACCACTGACGATTACAGTAGGAATATTGATCCGCGCTGCCGCCATCAGCATGCCGGGAACAACCTTATCGCAGTTGGGAATCAAAACCAGCGCATCAAGAGAATGAGCAGTGGCCATGACTTCAATTGAATCGGCAATCAGTTCCCGGGACGCCAACGAGTATTTCATCCCCACATGACCCATGGCAATCCCATCGCAAACGCCGATGGCTGGAAATTCGATGGGGGTTCCCCCAGCCATCCGTACCCCTTCTTTGACAGCTTTAGTAATGGTATTTAAATGAATATGTCCAGGAATGATTTCATTAAAGGAATTGACTACACCGATTAAGGGTTGCTCCAGTTCTTCGTCGATATAACCCATAGCTTTAAATAAAGAACGCTGGGGAGTCGTTTCGACGCCTTTTTTTACACGATCACTTTTCATTTGATATCCTTTCTTTTGTGGTTTTGATCTTGTCGTTTGCGGGCAGTTAATAACCGCCCCTGCAAACCATAAATCTTTTATAAATTATCGATAATTTTTTGACCCATTTGAGTGGTGCCTACCAGGGCCATCCCGGCTGAGAAGATATCACCGGTGCGATAGCCTTGAGCCAGGGTTTTTTTTACAGCGGCTTCGATGGCATCGGCTTCGGCAATCAGATCCAGGGAGTAACGCAACATCATCGCCACGGATACGATCGTCGCAATGGGGTTGGCCTTGTCCTGATTCGCAATATCCGGAGCGGAACCATGAATGGGGTTGGCCTTGTCCTGATTCGCAATATCCGGAGCGGAACCATGAATGGGGTTGGCCTTGTCCTGATTCGCAATATCCGGAGCGGAACCATGGATGGGTTCAAACATTCCGAATTTACCATCGGCCATACTGGCTGATGGCAGCATTCCGATCGAACCGGTAATCATGCTGGCCTCGTCAGATAAGATATCACCAAAAAGGTTACCCGTAACAATGACATCAAACTGTTTGGGGTTGATAACCAGTTGCATGGCAGCATTATCAACATATAAATGGTTTAGTTCGACCTCGGGATAATCCTTGGCCACTTCTTCGACACAGCTTCTCCAGAAACGGGAAACTTCCAGAACATTAGCTTTATCCACATTGGTCACTTTTTTATCACGCTTCATGGCAATTTCAAAGGCTTTTTTGGCAATCCGCAAAACTTCCGGCCGGGTGTATTTCATGATATCCCAAGCCGCAAAATCGCCGTCCCGGCCTTTTTCACCAAAATAAACATCTCCGGTCAGCTCCCGAACCACCATAATGTCGAGGCCTTCGCCAATGATTTCCGGTTTTAAGGGACAAGCGGCTTTTAATTCTTCATAAAGGATGGCTGGTCTCAGGTTGGCATACAGGCCCAGGCTTTTTCGCAGGCCCAACAAACCGGCTTCTGGTCGTTTGTCACCGGGAAGGTTGTCCCACTTTGGTCCACCCAGGGCCCCTAGTAAAACGGCATCGCTGTCTAAACAGATGTCCACAGTTTCCTGAGGCAACGGGTTATCACAGGCATCTATGGCAGCACCACCGGCCAACACTTCGGTATAATTAAAGGTGTGGTTGAACTTTTCGGCAATTTTATCTAAAACCTTGATACTGGCCCCGACAATTTCAGGGCCGATTCCGTCTCCGGGAATTACGGCTATTTTATAATCCATTTGTTCTCCTTATTATGTTTACGTATTTTTAGGCATTTGCGGGCGGTTAATAACCGCCCCTACAAACCGATACGAATCGTTTTGTCTAATATTGCTCCCGTTCCTCATCATTTAACAACTTGTACTCAATCGAGTCGATCAGAGCGATCAGACTAGCTTCAATAATATCGGTAGAAACTCCGACATTGGTCCAGATGTCGACCCCGTCGGAACTCTCAATTAAAACCCGAACCTTGGAGGCGGTAGCGGACTTTGAATCGATGACCCGAACTTTAAAGTCGGTGAGGCGCACCTCGCTGATTTTTGGATAAAAAACTTCCAGCGCTTTTCTAAGCGCCTTATCGAGGGCATTGACCGGGCCGTCGCCTTCGGCGGCATTGATTTCCGATTGACCATCGACATTGATTTTTACCACGGCAGAGGAACTGAGAGCATCCTTGGTGTGGGTCTGTTCCCCGATAGTTTTAAAATCTTCTAGCGTGAAGAACGGCTTGTGCAGCCCCAGTTCCTTGCGAATCAGAAGCTTGATGCTGCTTTCGGCGCCTTCAAACTGATACCCCTGGTACTCCAACTCTTTAATGCGATCCATCACGCGCGTGGTTTCTTTGGATTTCTTGGTCAGACTCGGGTCTACTTCGTTCATCAGCTGAATGATCGTACTGCGACCAGAAACCTCGGACATTAAAATCCGTCGTTCATTTCCCACCGCCTCTGGTGAGACATGCTCGAAGGAAGCCGGGTTCTTCATAACCGCATCAATATGCATGCCACCCTTGTGGGCAAAGGCTGATTTCCCCACAAAAGGTTCGCGCCCAGTAAGAGCATAGTTAGAAATCTCGGCAATCCGAATCGCAGAAGATGTCAGCTTTGCAAGTTCAGCATCCGCCAGACAGTGAAAGCCCATTTTTAGCTGAAGATTTGGAATGATGGTCGCCAGATTGGCATTTCCACAGCGTTCACCATAGCCCAGGAAGGTTCCCTGAACCTGACGGGCCCCGGCATGAACAGCCATCAGTGAGTTAGCCACGGCCAGACCGCTGTCATTATGGCAATGAATCCCCAGCGGAATTTTTAATTTCTTTTTCACATCGGTGACAATTTCCTGAATTTCATGCGTCAGGGTGCCACCGTTGGTATCGCAGAGAGCCAGACAATCGGCTCCCCCTTGCTGGGCTGCCAGCAGGGCTTCGATGGCATAGGCCGGATCGTTTTTATAACCATCAAAGAAATGCTCGGCATCAAAGGTCACGTCTTTGCCCTGAGCCTTTAAATAGGCCATCGTTTCTTCGATCATTTTCAGATTTTCGGCCAGCGTCGTTTTAATAATATCCGTGATGTGGAAGGTCCAGCTTTTACCAAAGATGGCTACCCCCGGGGTCTCTGTTTCCAGGATTGCCCTTAGATTGGCATCATCCTCTACAGCAATGCCGCCCCGTCTGGTGCTGCCAAAGGCCACCAGCTTAGCATGTTTCAATTGGATACCTTTAATCCGATTAAAAAACTCAATGTCTTTTGGATTCGAACCGGGGTTTCCGGCTTCAATATAATCAATCCCCATTTTATCCAGCGTTTCCACCACGCGGATTTTGTCTTCAACTGAGAAAGAGATTCCCTCGGCCTGAGCCCCGTCTCTGAGTGTTGAATCAAAGACCAATATTTTTTCTGACATTTTAGTTTCCCTCCCTTATCACGAATTCTTACTTTCTTGTTCCTTACTTTCTTTACTTTGGCTGTCTTTTATATAGTGCATCTGGTTGACAGCGTCCACATAAGCTTTTAAACTGGCATCGATGATGTCAGTACTCAGTCCCCGACCATGGTAGACATTGGTGCCGTCAGATATTTTCACCTGAGCTTCGCCCTGAGCGTCAGTTCCGTCAGTAACGGCAGTAACCCCATAATCAATCAGGGTCAGATCACAGTCGACTAATTCGCTAATGGCTTTAAACCCGGCACTAATCGGTCCGTCAGCCAGCGATACCCCTTCGATGAGATCACCATTTTTCCGAAGCCTGATGGTCGCGGCGGTGGAAATGGTGTTCCCGGTACTAATGACAAAACGGTCCAGGGAATAAACTTCCGGAATCGCCAATTGTTTTTGTTCCACCAAAGCCAGAATATCTTTATCAGAAATGACTTTTTTCTTATCCGCCAGAACCTTAAACTGACTGAATAAATCCAGAACTTCTTCATCGTTTAAGGTATAGCCCAGGGACGTCAGTTTATCCACAAAAGCATGCTTACCGGAGTGTTTACCCAGTACCATTTTATTTTCTTTTAAGCCGATCGATTCCGGCGTCATGATTTCATAGGTTTCTTTATTGGCCATCATTCCATGTTGATGGATTCCCGATTCGTGGGCAAAGGCATTTTCGCCGACAATGGCTTTATTCGGCTGTACCCGAACCCCAGTAAGCTTAGATAATAAACGACTGGAGCGATAGATTTGAGTGGTATCGATATTGGTATCCACCTGGTAAACATCATGACGGGTTTTTAGTGCCATCACAATTTCTTCCAGCGCTGCATTACCTGCCCGTTCGCCGATCCCGTTAACCGTACACTCTACCTGGCCGGCACCGGCCTGAATGGCAGCTAAGGAGTTGGCCACACCCAAACCTAAATCATCATGAACATGAACCGAAATAGTCGCCTTGTCAATATTGGGGACGTTGTTGCGGATGCCCTCAATAAACTTAAAATATTCACCTGGGGTAGTATAACCCACCGTATCCGGGACGTTAACAATGGTAACCCCCTGATTGATAACCCCTTCTAAGACCTGGTATAAAAACTCCGGCCGGGTTCTGGAGGCGTCTTCAGCAGAAAACTCGACCTCACCGCAAAGATTTCTGGCGAATTTTCCCATTGCGATGGCTTTTTCCAGCACCGCTTCCGGTGACATCCGCAGCTTGTACTCCATGTGAATATCCGAGGTCGCCAAAAAATAATGAATTCGGGGGTTAACGGCGCCTTTTAACGCCTCATAGGCGGTGCTTATATCTTTTTCCGTACTGCGGGCCAAACTGGCCACGGTGGCATTTTTAATCTCATTAGCAACCAACTGAACCGACTCAAAATCACCAGGCGATGCAATGGCAAATCCGGCTTCAATGACGTCAATTCTCAGACGTTCGAGTTGTTTCGCCATCTCTAATTTTTCTTTCAGGTTCATACTGCAACCCGGTGACTGTTCCCCATCTCGAAGGGTGGTATCAAATATCTTTACGATTCTGCTCATTGCATCTCCTCCTAATTATTTTGTTTTTTTGTTTTAAAAAAAGGCAGAAGGTCTTCTGCCTTTTTTAAGTCTGTTATGTTGAAATGTTATTTTTTAATCCAGGACATCATGGTTCGTAATTCAGCGCCAACTTTTTCAACCTGAGTTTCTGTTTCAATCCGTCTGACGGCATTGAAGTATGGTCGGTTAGCCTGGTTTTCAAGGATCCAGTTACGGGCAAAGGTACCATCTTGAATATCATTAAGAACACCCTTCATGGCTTTTTTGGTGTCTTCAGTGATAATTTTGCTACCCGTAATGTAATCGCCATATTCAGCGGTGTCACTGATCGAATAACGCATATAACCGAGTCCACCCTGAACTACTAAATCGATGATCAGTTTCATTTCGTGAACACATTCAAAATAGGCGCTTTCTGGTTGGTATCCGGCTTCTACCAGGGTATCAAAACCAGCTTTCATCAGGGCCGTTACACCGCCGCAAAGAACTGCTTGTTCACCAAAAAGGTCAGTTTCGGTTTCTTCTTTGAACGTTGTTTCAAGGATGCCGGCACGACCGCCGCCGATTCCGGAAGCATAAGCTAATCCCAGATCATGAGTATTGCCTGATGGATCCTGATAAACAGCAATCAGGCAGGGAACCCCTCGGCCTTCCTGATATTGACTTCTGACTGTGTGTCCTGGTCCCTTTGGTGCGATCATAAAGACATTGACATCAGCAGGGGGAATGATCTGGCCGTAATGAATATTGAAACCATGAGCAAAAACAAGGCTGTTGCCAGCTTCAAGGTTTGGTAAAATGCTTTCTTTATAGATCGCTGCCTGTCTTTCATCGGGAAGAAGAATCATGACGATATCCGCTGCTTTTGTGGCCTCAGCTGCGGTCATAACTTTGAGTCCTGCTGCTTCAGCAATTGGCCAGGATTTGCTGCCTTCATAAAGGCCAACAATAACATTCACACCTGATTCTTTTAAGTTTAGTGCATGGGCATGTCCCTGACTTCCATATCCAATAATTGCAACTGTTTTTCCATCGAGTAACCCCAGATTACAATCTGTGTCATAAAATAGTTTTGCCATTTTTTAATTTCCTCCTTGAAATGTTTTAATAGTTTAATCATTATATAAATTCACTTGATGTGACCATTATATACCTTCTTTATCATATGCGAAACTAAAAAAATCCGCCTCTGTAAAAAAACAGAGGCGGATATAAGTATCCACGGTACCACTCTAAAATTAAAATAATTTCACAATTATTTCCTCTTCTGGTCTGAACGCAAGGCGAACCTAACCATAGTCATTTAACGTTGACATCCCGGACGGGATTACGGCCTTTCCTACTAATTGGGTAAATTTTCAGGTTGGCAGCTCGCAAGTGAGTATTACATACCATCGTACTATTGGAATTACACCATCCTCCAACTCTCTTAAATACAATCTTTGGTATCTTTCTCTTGGTCATAGCCGTTACTTTATTTAATTATTTTAGTCATTATATCTATTTATTTTGCCTTTGTCAATCACAAAATAGGAAAGAAATAATGATATCGGTTTCTAGTTTAAACCTTTATAAAAGCAGCACTTATACCTCTGTGATCTCATATTCCTTATTACCCAGACCCAGCTTGACAGCATGATCAACACTGACCTTCCAGTTTGTCTCCGGGTGAACCAAAGTGAATACATCCAGTTCCGACAGATTTTGAACTTCATTTTCGACAATCCGTTCTTCAGCATAGCTACCCCTAAGAATCCGGGCCTTGTTACAGGCATCCGCACAGGCCATATCCAGTGCTACCGGATCCATCGATGCGAAGATACCAACATCCTGAATGATTGGCAGATCGTTCTCGACGTGACAGTCACAGTTAGGCGAAACATCGATCACAAAACTGATATGGAACTGGGGACGGCCGTCTACCACAGCCTTGGTATACTCGGCGATTTTTTTATTGAGGATATCATTGCTTTCATCGTATTTAGGTGAGATGGCATCAAAAGGACAGACCCCGATACAGCGGCCGCAGCCCACACAGATATCGTGATTGATGCTGGCTTTGCCATCCGCCTGTCGATATGAAATAGCCGCAACCGCACAGATCTTGCCACACATTTCACAACTTCGACACTTCTTTTCCTTAACAAAGGGTTTACTGCTGGAATGCATTTCCATTTTTCCCCGCCGGGAACCGCATCCCATGCCAATGTTTTTCAATACGCCACCAAAGCCGGTACTTTCATGCCCCTTGAAATGGGTCATCGAAATAAAAACATCCGCATCCATAATAGCCCGGCCGATTTTGGCTGAAGTCACACATTCGCCGCCTGTAAGTGGCACCTCAATATCATCAGTTCCTTTCAGACCATCGCCAATAATGACATGACACCCCGTAACAAAAGGGTTGTAGCCATTCTCGTAGGCCGCATCCAGGTGTTCCAGAGCATCTTTTCGTCGTCCCACATAAAGGGTATTACAATCGGTGAGAAAGGGTTTCCCGCCTTTTTCTTTAACCATATCGACAATGACTTTGGCATAATTCGGTCTGAGATAAGCCAGGTTTCCCGGTTCACCCAGATGAATCTTAATGGCCGCAAATTTGTTTTCAAAATCGATGTCGGTCATGCCCGCGGCGGTGACAAGTTTTTCCAGCTTTTTTAAGATATTGTTAGAACCAGTTGTCCGTAAGGTTGTAAAATACACCTTTGATTTGTTATGCATCTTTATTTCTCCTATTCTCAAAAAAATCTTTTAATAATTCTTCACATACCTGTTCGCAGATTCCGGCATAGATTTCCATATTTTTGGGGAGCATCGGGTGTTGTCCCAGCCGGGCTGTGGACTCCACGCCTCCGAATTTCTTTTCGGTAGCACCATAAACCAGCATGGGAATTCGAGCCTGAATAATGGCTCCCATACACATCACACAGGGTTCGGCAGTGACATAGAGCTGGCAATCATCCAGCCGCCAGCGCCTAAGTTTTTTTGCCGCGGCCCGGATTGCCAACATCTCGGCATGGGCAGTGGGATCTGCCAGGCATTCTTTTTGATTATGGGCCCGGGCAATGATTCTGCCCTCGCAAACCAGCACCGCTCCGATCGGAACCTCGCCCCGGGCCGCCCCTGCTTTTGCCGTCTCAATCGCCACAGCCATGATTTTCTGGAGGTTGTTTTTTTTGTTGATCGATATCACCTCCTTTATTAAAAGGCGGGGCGAACCCGCCTGGCAAACAATGTCTTCAGACAATGTTGCGGGCGGTTGATAACCGCACCTACAAACTGAAGGGGTTTAACTTGTACAAAAAAGTCATGCATTATCCTGTAGGGACGGGTAGTACCCGCCCGCAAACGTTAATCTTATGATATATAATAGCTTATAAATCATAATTCACAAAATCAGAAGCGAAAGACTGATCGGACTATCAACCCCCAGCCCCATTGTCCATAGCCGGTTCGGGGGTTATTGGCTGACTGTTTTTGCACCGGTTGAGGATTGGGCGCCGGTTGAGGCGTTGTTCCAGCGGTAACGTTAGGGGTATTGATGGCCACCATAAAACGGTCCGCACCGGCATTTTGTAGATAACTGATAAAGGCTTCATCACAGGCCGAATACTCATTGATGACAGCGGCGTCCTGTAAACCCGGGTAGTCGCTGCTAGTGGCCAGATAGTTATTGCAGGCGATGGTGTAGTAGTGGTTTGGTTCTAAATCCGTGCCACCAACCTGAGCCGAAAAGACCCGCTCGCCCATCGGTTTAGTTAAATCATACTGGGCGGTGATGCCGCTCCATTGCAGATAGCTACCACTATTACTGGGCCAGGAATTATCATTCTTGTCGTTGGCAATCTGGTTATTAATGCCGATTTCAATACTGGTTTCCAGCATTTTTTTAAGATCAGCACCAGTCACCGACTTGGTCACCAGATAATTGCCAAAAGGCAATACGTCAATAACCTGACCCTTATTAATATCCCCGGCAGGAATTAATGCCCGGATTCCCCCGGCATTTTCAACTGCGATATCAGCACCGGTGATAAAACGGTAACTATCAGACAGAGCTCTGCCCAGATTCAGCTCACCCAACCGGATATCCTGCCAGATATTATCGGTGGTGCCACCCAGTTTTACCGGGGTATTTCCCACTACCTGTTTCTTAATCGGGTCTTCCCGGGCTTCAATTTCTGCCGTTAGAGCCGCCACGATCGGGTCAGCCGGAATAAGCTCATCTGTTGCCTGAGCTACCGTTGTCAAGCTGGCGGTTTGATCTAAAATAGAATAGCTGACATCCTCGGGATCAGGCTGTTCATCATTTGCATTCAGGATGATCTCAACCTCACCGACCGCACTAAAGAAACAGCCGGTTTGAACAATCAGGGTGCCATTGACTTCCCGGTTTTCGACATCATGGGTATGGCCATCGACAATCACATCAATTCCCGGCGCCCCCTCGGCAATGGCATCACTGCGCATTAAGGTCCCGTTATCTGAATCCCCGATGTGGGTCAGGGCGACAATCACATCACACCCTTGTGCATCCAGCGTCGCCACGTTCTGCCTGGCATTGGCAATCACCGATTCCTGCGTGCCGAAGCTCAGTCCGGCCACATTGGCCGGGGCCGTATCCGAATAAATATCCGGGCTGATCAGTCCAAACACACCAATCTTAATCACTTCGCCAGCCACCGCTATTTCTTTGATTAAATAGTCGTCGTTAAAGAAGGGATTCCCCGCGTCGCTATACGTCACGTTACTACCCAGAATTTTAGTATTGGCCATGGTACCCAGTTCCAGCAGCCGAGCGCTGCCATAATTAAAATCGTGATTCCCCGGTGCCATCGCATCATAGCCCACTGCGGCCATCAGTTCTGCAATGGAACCACCGGTTTCAATCGTGGCAAAGGACTGTCCATGAAAAATATCCCCGGCATCAACAACAAGATCGGGACTTTTCTGATTGATGATGGTTTTTAGTTTGGCAAAACCAAGGGTATTGTTTTGAGTACTATACGTGTAACGGGAATGAATATCATTGGTGTGGACAATCCTCAGGGTGATAGTCTGATCATCATTGACGGTTGCTGCCAGGGCTGTTGTTCCAGAACAAGTAAACACAAGCAGTAGCATCACCACCAGGCTCAGTTCTTTTTTCCAGTTTTTCATCGGTACACTCCTTAATTTTATCTTTGATTCCGCTTTATTGATATCTTTTTTTATTATATCTCTTTTAGCAAAAAATAAAAAGTACAACTGCTAAAAGAGATCAACTAAATAGATTATAAACAAAGGCTCACAAACAGATGCCGTTAGCATCTGTCTGTGAGCCTTATTGAGTCTTTATGAATTACCCTACGCGCTGAATTCGCTGGATTGGGCATCCTCTAATAGTATCGAGTAGAGCAATTTTTTTGAATAAGGATTCTTAACCTGTCCGATTTCTTTAACCGGACATTGCTCCACTACCCTGCCGCCGTAAAGAAAGAGTACCGTATCACAAAAATAAGTAATTGCGGTCAAATCATGGGTAATAAAAACATAGGTCAGATTAAATTGCTTTTGAATAGTTTGGAAATGTCTATTTCACCGAATTGATTAAGACTATTTATTCTATATGCAGGACCGATTTGCCGGTATATCGCAATAGTGCCTTGCAGATCGCAGTGGTGAGAATACCCGCCACAATCGCTTCCGGGATACCATTAATAGCAATTACCGAAAGAATCACCCCATACAGGGTCGAAACAGCCACATTTTTAACTTCAGCGTAACTTTGTCCAAAGAATAGATAAATAAAATTCATTACTAAAAGAGTGTTGGTCAATGATCCTGCAACACCGGCAAAACCAAGAGCCATAACATCATTACTTTTTACTTTTTTCATACCCCGATAGACATAATGGGGTACCACACCAACAAGAATTCTGGGTACAAAACAAATCACTAAACTCCAGAAATTACCAGAGTAGGTTCCCAGGGAATAAAACGGAGTAAACACAAAAGATGTCACTGTGGGATTAAAGGTATTGTTGATTAAGCTGGTCAGCCCAAAAACAAAGCCCAAAAAGGCGCCATAAAATGGTCCTAACATAATGCTGCCAATAATGACGGGGATGTGAATAATGGTGGCTCGGGTAAATCCCAAAGGAATATAGCCAAGAAACGGTGTTACTGCCAACAAGACGATAATCGCCACAAAAAAGGATAGTTTGACCAAATCGTTGGTCTTTGGATTTTTCATATTTACCTCCCGCTATCGTTCCAGTCACGCCGGATACAATGCATCTTTATTTTAACGCCTTTTTTACTTAAATTCAATAAAAAAATTCAATAAAAAATTCATTTAAAACTTATATTTACTCCTGACCCTCGGATTTGGTATAATGATTATGAAAATAAATGAAAACAGTTGGAAAAGGAAAACCGATGAAAAATATATTAAGAAATAAAACCGTTATTCTGGGTATTACTGGAAGCATCGCCGCTTATAAAATGGCCAATGTAGCCAGCAGCCTGACCAAAATGGGTTGTGATGTTCAGGTTATGATGACAAAAAACGCCCAGGAATTTATCGCCCCCCTGGTCTTTGAGAGTTTAACTGGTAATAAGTGTATTGTTGATACCTTTGACCGCAATATCCGTTATGACGTGGCCCATATTAGTCTGGCCAAACGGGCCGATCTTTTTATGGTGGCACCGGCTTCGGCCAATGTCATCGGTAAAATCAATGCTGGAATTGCCGATGATATGCTCACCACCACCATCATGGCCTGTCACTGTCCCAAACTCATTGCCCCAGCTATGAATACCGCCATGTACGAAAACCCGATTGTCCAGAATAATCTAAAAAGCTTAAAAAAGCTGGATTACAAGATCATCGATCCCGCTGTCGGCATGCTGGCCTGCAAGGATGTGGGGGCCGGAAAACTACCGGATGAAAAATTACTAATCGATCATATTCTCCGGGAAATTGCCTTTTTCCATGATCTCAAAGGAAAAAAAATTATCATTACTGCCGGACCAACCTGCGAAGCCATCGATCCAGTGCGCTATATTACCAATCATTCCAGCGGTAAAATGGGTTATGCCCTGGCCCAGGCGGCCATGCTCCGGGGTGCCGAAGTAACCCTTATCAGCGGCAAAACGGCTCTCACCCCACCAGCCTTTGTCAACCTTATCCCGGTTGTGACCGCCAGTGAAATGTGCTCCCAGGTGATGGATCATTTTGAAGCAACTGATATTGTCATTAAAGCTGCTGCTGTTGCCGATTTCAAGCCGACCGAAGTAGCCACCCAAAAAATTAAAAAACGGGACGGACAACCGGTAATTAACCTGACACCGACCATTGATATTTTAAAAACCATTGGTGAAAAGAAACGTTCTGATCAGTTTATCTGTGGCTTTTCGATGGAAACGGAAAATATGATCGAAAATACCCGAGAAAAACTATGTTTCAAAAACGTGAACATGATGGTGGCTAATAATTTAAAAGAAAAAGGAGCCGGTTTTAATACCCCTACCAATCGGGTAACCATAATGACCCTTGAAAAAACTGAAGCACTTCCGCTCTTATCCAAGGATGCGGTGGCACACCGGGTTCTCGATGCGATCGTGGATGAACTGTAATGACGATTACCCAACTGAGTCATGTTGCTATGGAAATGGGGGTTATCCTCCTTGCCAACGGTGCTGAAACCTATCGGGTGGAAGAATCGATGCATCGGATCTGTCTTGCCCTTGGTGCCAAAGAGGCAGAAATTTTCGTTGTGCCGACCACCATCATCATCTCTGTTACCCTGGAAGGCGAAGTCCCGCTGACCCGGACCCGTCGGATTCATTCCCGGAAAATCGATTTGACCAAGGTATCTGAACTCAATCATTTATCCCGGCAAATCTCTTATGAACCCACCAATTATAAAAAACTGGTGGCCGAAATTAAACGCATTGATACCATCCCTTCTTATCCTTATTATCTTCACGTCTTAGCTTTTGCCTTTATTTCCCAAATGTTCACGCTTTTTTTTGGGGGAAGTTTTATGGATAGCTGCGTGGGGTTTGTCATTGGATTAGGAATAAAGCTGCAAATGGATACCATGCGTCGCTTTCAGGCCAACATTTTTTTCACCCATATTGTCGGTGGTCTGATTGCCTCAACCGTTGCTCTAGCAGCTTTGGGCTTGGGGTTTACAAGCAATATGGATACTATTATTATTGGCTCCATTATGACCCTGGTGCCCGGGCTGGCGATCACCAATTCGATCCGGGATATCATTGCTGGTGACTATCTTTCCGGACTAGCCAAGGGTGTTGAGGCGCTGCTCATTGGTGCCGCCATTGCCTCTGGGGTAGCTGTACCTTTAAGTTTATTACGACCATTCTGGGGAGGTTGAAATGATGGATTATCTTACTCCTTGCTTATATGCCTTTGGGGCATCCCTGGCCTTTGCCATTGTGTTTAATATCCCCCGAAATAAACTGCTGCTTTCAGCCTTGGGGGGGATGCTGGGACAACTGGTTTACGTAATTTTTCAACTGGTTATTACTAATGATGTCCTTCCCTATCTACTGGCAACCATTGCGATCTCCCTTTATGCCGAAGTACTGGCCCGCTTAACTAAATCACCAACCACGATTTTTCTGGCCGTGGCCCTGATTCCCCTGGTTCCCGGGGGCGGCATCTACTATACGATGCTCTATTTCATTAACGGCGAGATTGATCTTGGTATCTCCACTGGCGTTCATACCATGCTGATTTCCGGCGCATTGGCGGTGGGCATTATTATGGTCTCTTCAACCGTTAATCTGGTGCGTAAGGTGATGCTAAAAGGTCGATCAAAAATAGGAAAGAAGTTAAAATATGGAAAAAAAAATTAGGTCACCTAAATGATATTTAATTTTATACACTATCTAAGTTAATACTGCATAAATCTCCACAACATAGAAATCAGATAAAAATTGAAGCTTATTATCCTTTATGGTTTTTTGTATTTAATGTTTGTTGGAGCAGTATATCTTGCAATTCAAATCAACATATTTTAAACAGATATTTACACTAAATAACTTTTACAAGGAGAATAATATGAGTAAAAAAAAGCCTTTGCATATAGTTTTTTTTATAATAACCATTATATTCATTATATGTGCCTTAATTTCTTACATAATATATATCAATCAAATGAAAGAACCAACTGACATTATTCCCGACTTTTTTATTAGTATCTCTTCTCTGGTAATATCCTTTATTGCACTTATTATTGCGCTTATCACATATTTTTCAATCGATTCCGTGAATAATGTAACCTCTATGGAAGGTAATGTACTTGAGAACCCAAATTACACCATTGCTTATTCTGAAATGATAAAGAGTTTTTCAAATTGCAAAGTAAAGTCAGAATTTGAAAAAAAACTATTAGAAAAAGTCTGTCCTGCATTTAATAACAAAACCTTGACTTGTATTCAATTTGCTGATTTCATTCAGAATGTAATTGATCATATTATTTGGTTTGCATATGTCGATTTTAAAGGAGCTCAACTTAGAAATGAATGTACAAAACTAATTCAATATCTTGAACGAGAATTGCAACGTTACAGCTCGTTAAGCAATGGCCTACAGTACATCTTAAATGAAAATATTAAGTTAATTAAATATGTTTTGGATTATCAAGAGGAGAGAAGTCTCAATAGAGATACAGTTTGCAGACTAGAGGATATCCGAGGTAAAATGCTTCAAAATCCAATATCTCAAATAGTTTACTACAATTATTTGGGATTATATTATAGAAATAAAGCAAATACTCTTCTCAGACAATGCAACTCACAAAATAATGAATTTTCGTTTGAATATATGAAATCTATTCTTCAATACAACTACAACCCTAAGGTTGTTAAAGAAATTAATATCCTATTAAATCGTGCCCGTTTTAATTTTGACTTAGCAGATGAGTTAGCTAAGACCGATATACTCTGGCAAGGGTATACCCAGTATAATCTTGCCAGAACATTTGTGATGGAATACTTAATTAATACAACTGTCGAAGATTTGACGTATAATTATGCTCGTTCAGCTCTCTCCGTTCGTGATGTTGTATGTTTTTTGTATAGAAGCGCTAATGATTCTTACCTAAATGAGATGTTTTATAAAGAGTACACTTATGCCGACAACTTATTGAAAGAGTTTAAAAAACTAACGACTTTCGTTAATGATAAAGTCTCATCTTGATTACTTGCCTAGGCTAGTTGAATATTATTTCACAATATTGACAAGCTTACTACATTAAGTGAAAATTGTAATCCTTATTAAATCTATACGCAGTTTTATTTATACTGTTTTTCTAAATGACTCTATCACTTGTACCTAAATTTTTATAATTAAACCACATGTCACTTTATTGTACTATTCAAAACTTCTTTTGGATATTTTTCACTTTTCTGGTGCTTGAGATCCATCGTTTACCTACAAGCCATATTTTCTTACTCTGATTCACATAATCAATCATTGCTTTTGAATCGTTGATTGATTATAATAGAGTTAATACTCGTTTTAGATCCTCGCTTTTTTCACTGAATGTTTTGGTATAATCTGATTTAAAATTAAGGAGAACGTCATGAAAATTATAGTCATAGGAGCAGTTGCCGGCGGTACGTCGGCTGCGGCAAAGGCCCGGCGAAATAATGATTCGGCAGAAATAATTATCTATGAAAAAGATCAGGACATTTCATATTCCGGATGCGGGCTTCCTTATTATCTTGGGGGAAAAGTCGGATCGATTCAGGAATTAACGCCACGAAGTCCAGACTTTTTTAAATCTAAATATAATATTGACATCCATATTCGCCATGAGGTATTAAAAATTGATATCCCCACCAAAACTCTGGTAATTAAAAATTTGGATAGCGGAGCAGTTTTTAATGACACTTATGATAAACTCATCCTGAGCACCGGCGCTCAGGCTTTTGTTCCACCGATTAAGGGAATTGAACTGGAGAATGTTTTTTTTCTGAGAAATGTTCAAAACGCCCTAAAAATAAAAGCCTTTATGGACAATCATCATCCTAAAACGGCGGTTGTTGTCGGGACTGGTTTTATTGGTTTTGAAGTTATGGAAAATCTTGAAGCCTGCGGAATCAAAGTCACACTGGTTGAACGGGCCGGTAAGCTGACCCCTAATCTCGATGAGGATATGTCCTTGTATCTTGAAAAACGATTGAGCAAAAGAAAAATCCCAATCTTTAAAAATGCTAATGTCGTTGAGGCCACCAGTCAGGGAGTCATCCTGGAAAACGGAACCCTGATTCCCGGCGAAATGATTATCGTGGCCACTGGTGTTAAACCTAATGTAACCCTGGCCCGGGAAGCGGGTTTACTGTTAGGTGTTACCGGTGCGATCCGGGTTGATGAACGGATGATGACCATTGATACCGATATCTATGCCTGCGGCGACTGCATTGAAACCTGGTCAGCAGTGACAAAACGGCCACACTATCGCCCCTTAGGTTCAACTGCCAATAAAACTGGCCGGATCTGCGGTGATAATATCACTGGTGGTAATGTCGTTTACCCTGGCAACCTGAGCACCGGTATTTTTAAGCTCTTTGATATTAGCATCGGCAGCACTGGTTTGTCTGAAGCCGAAGCCCGCAGTCAAGGTTATGATATCGAAATTTGTCATAATATCAAGCCCGATAAACCCAGTTATTACGGCGGCCAGGAAATGTTAATCAAAGCCATCGCTGACCGCTCCACCCAAAAACTGCTCGGCGTTCAAATCATCGGCTATGACGGTGTCGATAAGCGATTGGACGTCTTTGTCACCCTCATTACCTATGGCGCCACTGTTGATGAAATCTTTAATCTGGACTTAGGTTATGCTCCGCCGTTTTCAACCACCAAGGATCCGGTTCACTATACGGGCATGATCCTCGATAATGCCCTAAATAAAGACCGCAAACTCATGACTGCTGCGGACCTTAAAAAAAAACTGAACAATAAGGAAGTCTACCAGATCATTGATACCCGGGTAACGGCCCAGTACCGTGACGGCCATTTACCCGAGGCGCAAAATATCCCTCATGAAGATCTGCGGGACAAACTTGACCAACTCGATCCGACCCTTCCTGTTATTACCTATTGTAATAAAGGAGTCACCGGCAATGCAACCCAGAACATCTTACTTAATCACGACTTTAAAAACGTTTATAACCTTTCTGGAGGCTTTCGATTTTATGACGCCACCAAAGAAGACTAGCAGAAAAGAGGCCCACTATGAATGCTGATGATGTTTCAGTAAAAATTTTCAAGGCGTTGGGACATCCAGTTCGCTTACAAATCGTAAAATTTCTTTTAATTGAACCCCAATGTGTATGCGTCCTGAATCGGTTATTTGACTACAGTCAGGCCAATCTCTCCCAGCATCTAAAAATTCTCCGGGAGGCAGGGATTCTTGATAATCAGAAAATTGGTGTGGAAATGCACTATTTTGTAAAATTAAAGAGTATCGAAAAACTCCTGGCGGCCATGGATTTAACCGCCGCCGAGTTTTTCAGTACCCTTGAATTCTAACTAAATTTATTTATTATAGCCCTGGGGGTGGTTTTGATGCCATTTCCAGGCTGTTTTTATGATGGTGTCTAAATCTGAATGTTTTGGCGCCCAATCCAGTTCCCGTTGAGCTTTTTGGGATGAAGCAATCAGCTTTGCTGGATCTCCAGGTCTTCTTTTAGCAACTTTCACTACAAACGCTTTTGAAGTCAGTGCTTTTATTTTTGCAATCACTTCTTTGACCGAGAAACCTTTTCCGTCGCCCAAATTATAAACACTGCTTTTTCCGCCAGCGAGTAGTTTTTCCATCCCTAAAATATGGGCGGAGGCAATATCCATTACATGGATATAATCCCGGATACAACTCCCATCCGGAGTCGGATAGTCTTCACCGAAAATACTGATCTGGTCCCGCTGTCCCAGAGCCGTTTTTAAAATCAATGGTACGAGATGGGTTTCGGGGTTATGGTCCTCCCCGATTTCTCCTGATAAGTGGGCGCCGGCGGCATTAAAATACCGGAAAGTCATCGATTTTAGTTCGTAAGCTCCATCCATCCACTTCAGCATTTTTTCTACTGCCAGTTTTGTCTCCCCATAGGTATTGGTGGGATTTTTGTTACTTTCTTCCGTGATGGGACTTTCTTCCGGTTCTCCATAAACAGCGGCAGTCGAAGAAAAGACAAAATTCTTAACCCCATGCCCCACCATAGTTTCCAGCAGACAGAGGGTCCCATAGACATTATTATGATAGTATTTAAGCGGCTCATTGATGGACTCCCCAACCAGAGAATGAGCACAAAAATGCATCACACAATCAATCTGATGGGCAGTAAATATTTGCTTAAGAAACGCCTTATCGCGGATATCACCAATCTCAATGACAGCCTTTTTTGAGACTGCACCCTCATGTCCGGTTGATAAATTATCCAGAACCACTACCTCATATCCTTTTTCGACTAAGGCCCTGACCACATGGGATCCAATATATCCGGCCCCGCCACATACTAAAATCTTCATTATCGTCCTCTATTTCAATTATTAAATTTTCTTGTTCTCCCTTTATTATAGAACTTTTTTTAAAAAAAAGAAACCCCGAAGGGTTTCTTAAAGGATAAATATATCCGGTGTTGACAATTGTTGTGGTGAGTTATTTATCCGTAAATGTTGTTTTATTATTGCTAAGTGCTGCCTGAGCTGCTGCCAGACGGGCAATCGGTACTCGGAATGGTGAGCACGAAACATAGCTTAAGCCAACGCTGTGGAAGAAGAAAATCGATTTGGGATCACCGCCGTGTTCACCACAAACGCCAATTTTAAGATCAGGCTTTGTTTTCCGACCCAGAACCACGCCCATTTCAACCAACTTACCAACGCCCTCTACGTCGATACTCTGGAATGGATCATTTGGCAGAATGCCTTTATCCTTATAGTCGGTAATAAATTTACCGGCATCATCACGCGAAAAGCCATAGGTCATTTGAGTCAGATCATTGGTTCCAAACGAGAAGAATTCGGCTGTTTTAGCAATCTGATCGGCAATCAGAGTGGCCCGGGGAATTTCCATCATGGTTCCGACCAGGTATTTTATATCTGACTTACGTTCGGACTTAACCAGTTCCGCGGTTTTTCGAACAACCTTATCGAGGTAGGTCAATTCTTCATTAATACCAATCAGGGGAATCATAATTTCGGGAATAACATTAAAACCACATTCTTGCTTGACTTCAATGGCAGCTTCCATAATTGCCCGAGTTTGCATCTGTGCAATTTCGGGATAGGTAATTGCCAAACGGCAACCGCGATGACCCAGCATTGGATTAAATTCTTCCAAGCCCTGAATGATCGTGACCATGTCTTCCAAAGCAAAGCCCATATCAGCCGCCAGGGCTTCAATATCCTTGCTTTCTTTCGGCAGGAATTCGTGAAGAGGCGGATCAAGTAACCGAACGGTAACCGGGCGTTCTTCCATTGTCTTATAAAGACCAATAAAATCTTCTTTTTGCATCGGCAGAATTTCGGCCAGCGCTTTTTCACGCTGTTGCTTTGACTCCGATAGAATCATCCGGCGGACACTCGGTAGTCGTTGTTCATCAAAAAACATATGCTCTGTTCGACAAAGGCCGATCCCTTCTGCACCAAAGCGAACGGCAACCGCTGCGTCGTTTGGTGTGTCGGCATTGGTACGAACTTTTAATGTTCTGTATTCATCTGCCCAGGCCATTATTTCAGCAAAATGGCCGGAGAGTTCTGGGGTTACCGTTTTTATGCTGCCCTTATAAACACTTCCGGTACTACCATTTAGCGAGATAAAATCGCCTTCAGTAAAGACCTGATTCCCTACGGTAAACTGTTTTGCCGCTTCATCGACTTTGATCGCTTCGCATCCAGCTACACAGCACTTACCCATTCCTCTGGCAACTACTGCCGCATGAGAGGTCATACCACCGCGCGCTGTTAAAATTCCGTTTGCAGCATACATGCCCTCAATATCTTCTGGCGAAGTTTCTTTTCTGACCAATAGGGTTTCTTCCCCATTTGCAACGGCTGCGCACACTGCTTCCGCGGTAAAATAAACTTTACCGGTAGCAGCACCCGGTGAGGCTGGCAACCCCGTTGCCAGAAGTTCTGCTGCTTTTAAAGCGGCCTCTTCAAAGGTTGGATGCAGCAATTGATCCAGTGATATTGGATCTAGTCTCAAAACCGCTTCTTCTTTTGTGATTAAACCTTCCTCGACCATTTCTACTGCGGCACAAAGTGCGGCAGCGGCAGTTCTTTTCCCGGTTCGTGTCTGGAGCATGAAAAGTTTGCTTTTTTCAATCGTAAACTCAATATCCTGCATGTCCCGATAATGATTCTCAAGTCGCTCTGCAGTTTCCTGGAACTGTTTGTAAACTTCCGGCATGAGTTCTTTTAAATCTTCAATGTCTCTCGGGGTACGAATTCCGGCAACAACATCTTCACCCTGAGCATTGATTAAAAATTCACCAAAAAGTTTTTTCTGTCCTGTTGCAGGGTTTCTTGTAAAGGCTACCCCGGTTCCACAATCATCACCCATATTACCATATACCATTGATTGAACGTTGACAGCAGTGCCAATGTCGTGAGGAATATCATTCATATTTCGATAGCTGATGGCGCGGTTATTATTCCATGATCTAAACACCGCTTCAATGGCCATCAATAATTGCTCTTTTGGATCCAGGGGAAAGTCTTTACCGGTTTCATCTTTGACAATTTTCTTATACGCGACAACAATTTCTTTTAGATCATCAGCAGTCAGCTCGGTATCATCCCGATAGCCATTTTTTTCCTTGGCACTTTCTAATACATAATCAAACTTGTCTTTACTAATCTCTTGAACAACGTCTCCAAACATTTGAATAAAACGTCGGTAGCTATCGAAGGCAAACCGTTCATTATTTGTTGATTTTGCAATGCCAGCAACCGTTTCATCGTTTAACCCCAGGTTTAGAATCGTATCCATCATCCCGGGCATCGAGAATTTCGCACCCGAACGAACGGATACCAATAACGGATTATTAACATCACCAAAGGTCTTTTCACATTCTTTTTCTAAGATTGCCAAATTTTTATTAATCTGGTCGATAATTTCATTTGAAAGTTTTCTATCCTGATTATAGTATTCAGTACAGGCCTCGGTTGTAACGGTAAAGCCTCCCGGAACGGGCAGTCCGATATTTGTCATCTCTGCCAAACCAGCACCCTTCCCCCCTAGTAATTCCTTCATGGTTGCATTACCTTCTTTAAACAAATAAACCCATTTTTTTGACATTCCTCTACCTCCTCATTATATTTGCAAGAATAATCGCTGCAATTTCTTCAATTGCTTTTGATGTGACGTCAATGACAGTACATCCCAATTTATCGAAAAGCTGTTGTGCTTTTTCTAACTCCAACATCACTCTTTCGTAACTCCCATAATTTGATGTTCCAGTGAGCCCCATAGCCCGGATTCTTTCTGAACGGATACTTACCAGATGGTTTGGGTCTAAGACGAGACCAAATATTTTCCTGTTAGAAATCTCAAATAATTCTTTAGGTGGTTCAACCTCTGGCATTAACGGAATATTAGCCACCTTATAATTTTTATTGGCCAAATAAATGCTGATCGGTGTTTTAGACGTTCGTGATACCCCAATCAGAATGATATCTGCCTGATTCAAGCCGGATGTATTTTTGCCATCATCATATTTTACGGCAAATTCGATGGCTTCTATTTTCTTAATGTAATGGGCATCCAGTTCCATACTTGAAGACCGGCTTCGGACCGGTTCTTCACCGGTTATACTTCTTAGCGTCTCCATCAGAGATCCCATCACGTCGTAAATGGGAACCCCCTTAGCTTTGGATTCTATTTCCATATGATGCTTTAATTCACTTGAGGCAAAACGATAAACCACCAATCCGTTATCCTGCTTTGCTAAATCCAACAGGTAGTCAATACTCAGTTTATCATCCACAAACGGATGAAACCGTACTTCCCGAATGGAGTTCTCAAATACGCTTGTCCCTGCTTTCACGAGCAGTTCGCCAATTTCAGTGGGTGTATCTGAAACAACAAAAATCACAATGCTTTTCAATTTTAACCTCTTTATTTTGCACTTCTCCCCATGTTAACCACATAGCGGGTAATATTAGTTCGTGACACCTTGCCGATTAACACTAAACGCTGAGTGCCCTTTTCGTCAATTTCCTTTTGCACAACGGGAAGGGATTCAACCTCGTAATACATCGTTTTATAGGCGGCATCATAAACGGATTCATTTGCTTCCAGATAAATAATATTTGGCATTCGCGTCATAATCATCGGAATCGGCAGCGATTCTACCTCTTTTCTTCCAATCATGGCTTTAATAAAGTCCTTACGCGAGACAATACCGGAAAGATATTTGCCATCAACGACATACAAGGTTCCAGCATTCTTGGTAAACATGGTGATAATGCCGTCGTAAATGGATGATGTCTCTTCAACAACGGTCGGCTCCGTTTGAATGTCGGTTACATTAATAGTTTTAATATAACTACCCAAAATATTTAGCAATGATCGACCCGTATAATAATAACCAACCTTTCGCTTCGCTTCCAGTATTCCCATCATCGTCAAAATTTTAAGATCCGGACGAATGGTAGCGCGATTGATACCCAGTAATTCGGCAATTTCATTACTCTTAACAGGTTGTTTTTCTTTAACGATTTCGATTATTTCTTTTTGCCTGCTTGTTAACTCCATGTTCAACCCCTTTGTCTGTTTGATTTATTAAGTATAACACATATCATGGTATTGTAAACAACTAAAATATTTTTTTAAACCTCATTGATAAATTTTTATTATTTAAGTTGTATGTAACCTTTTTCATAACGTTATTGATTCTAATAGTCCTTCATATATTTTATCACCAATCCGCGTTACATTCTTTAATTCTTCCAATTGAGCAAATCCGCCATTCTTTTCCCGATAGTCGATGATTCCCTGAGCGATAACATCTCCAACGCCTGGCAGACTTTTCAGTTCTTCTCGGCTCGCTGAGTTAATATTAATTTTCGAACTTTCGCTTGCCGTTATTGCCGTTTCTCCAACGACGGGAACATGAATTTTTTCTTCATCCTGCAGCTTTCTTGCCAGGTTTAAAGAATTAACATCGGCAGACTCCGTTAACCCACCCACGAGTTCAATGGCTTCTACCAATCGTGCTCCCTGATTGAGCGCCACGACTCCGGGGTTTGTCACAGCGCCGGTAATATGTACCATCATTTTTTCATTATTATCAGTACTTTCAACCGTTTCAGTTTCACTTAAAGCCGTTTTATTAAGCGTCATGTCCGCCGTTGTGATCTCTTTAAGCCGATACCAACCCCAAAAAACGCCCAAAAAAACAAGCACGATGAGAATGTACAGGATTTTGTTTCGATTGCACTTATCCATGTTACACTCCCAGAGGCTGTGCTTCCCATCGGCCTTTTTTCAATATCCAGTATTCCTGATAGCCACATTCTGCTAAATATGTTTCAGCTTCGTTATATTCAAAAACGATTCCCGCGACCGAATGGCTATCGCCACCGACGGTAATGGGAATATTTCTTTTTTTCATTTCAGGGATCATCCAATCTGAGGGATAACGCCCCACTCCGGGAATTCGCAAATTAGCTCCGGTGTTAATTTCGATGCGGGTATTTTGGGCAGCAACCGTATCCAGACAGTCTTTCACCGTTTCCTGGTACCAGCGATCTCTTTCATTGAAAAAATGGTTGTTTTGATTGTATTTTTTAATTAAATCAATATGTCCCAATATATCGGGTTCGAACATGTTCACCATTTTTGCAATGCCCTGGTAGTAATCCGTAATAAAAGCCTGATTATCACCCTGATAATATTTTTTAATTCCCTGCGCAAAATTCTGTTGAGATTCATCGATATAGGAAACCTCTACACCGATCGTTTTTCCCAAGGTATGAACGGACATGATGGTGTAGTCTAGTCTCGGTATCACCGACTTGGCCAAGTCGCTGATATCTTGCCGATCAATAAAAAAATCGATCTCCATCCCACAGTAAAGTTCAATTTGGGGTGCATATTTTTCTTTTAAGGCCTTGACATCATTTAAGTAATCTTCTAAATCATCCTCTTTCATTGTCCAATCATTGAGGAATGGCAACGGTAAATGGCTTGACAGCCCCATACTTGTAAGACCTGAGGCAATTCCTGCCACCACCATTTCTTCAAGGGTATTTTTGCCGTCACAATAATCTGAGTGGATATGATAATTTGCCAGTAACATTTTGATCCCTCCAAAAGTTTGCGTGAAATGATTGTATCATGACACCGATTTTTTAGCAAATAAAAAAAATTGCCAGGATGACAATTTTTTTGTGGGGTGATTATAAAATTTTATTGAGAAAGCTTTTCGTTCGTTCTTCCTTTGGATTTAACAGGACTTCTTCCGGTGTTCCTTCTTCACAGATCACACCACCATCCATAAAAATGACCCGATCTGCCACTTCTCGGGCAAAGCCGATTTCATGGGTCACGATCAGCATTGTCATCCCTTTTTCAGCCAGATGCCGCATGGTTGCCAATACTTCACCAACCAATTCAGGATCAAGCGCTGAGGTTGGTTCGTCAAACATCATAATTTTCGGATCCATAGCCAACGCCCGGGCAATGGCGACCCGTTGCTGTTGTCCGCCCGATAAACGTGAGGGGTACTCATCTTTTTTTTCCGACAGGCCAACCATACTAAGTAGGTCCAGAGCTCTTGTTTCCGCAATTTTTTTATCAATTTTTTTCACAATCAGAGGTGCAATGGTCACGTTATCAATCACCGTCAAGTGAGGAAATAGGTTAAAGCTCTGGAAAACCATGCCCAGATCTGCGCACAATGACTGCACTGTTACTGGATCAATCTTCATCAAATCCTTACTATTGGCCCGTTTATCTGAGAGCACATCCTCGATGTATATTTCTCCGTCGGATATCCGTTCCAAATGGTTTAAACACCGCAGCAAGGTACTTTTTCCTGAGCCACTGGCACCGATTATACAGACTACTTCACCTTGTGAAACCTCAAGGTTAACACCTTTTAGCACTTCTAAATCTCCAAAAGATTTTCGGACGTTCACTAATTTTACCATACTCATATTCATTTCCCTATCTTTCGTAAATCCCAAGTTTCTTTTCCATCTTATCGAATACAACCTGGATAATCGTTGTTAAGAATAAATAAATAGCGGCTGCATAAATGTAATATATCCATGAACCGGTTGCACTTGCCATCGTTTTTGTGGTTCTGAGTAAGTCAAAGAGTGCGATTGTCGATACCAACGAGGTATCTTTTAACAACATAATCAACTCGTTACCCAATGGGGCTACCAGTCTTTTGTAGGTTTGGGGAATAATAATTTTTGTCATCGCCTGACGATAACTCATTCCCAATGCCTTCGATGCCTCCATTTGTCCGCCATCAATCGATTCGATTGCGGCACGAATAATTTCTGCCAGATACGCGGTAGCATTTAAAGAAAACGCTGCAAAGGCCGCAATCATTGGATTAACATTGAATGTTGATCCCGTTGCATCCAGATAAATAATCGGAATGGCATAATAGATAATAAATAATTGCAGCAACATTGGCGTTCCTCTGAAAAACCAGATATAAAACCAGGATAGCGTATTGGCCGCCTTATTTTTTGATAGTCTCCCGAGAGCAACCACCACACCAAAAATCGCACCAAAAATAATTGCTACAATTGCAATTTCAAGGGTGACGATGGTTCCATTTACAATTGCCCATAGTTGGATTTCATTTAACACGTTGATCTTCCCTTCGTCTTAAAAATTTTAACACTGATCCATGTCAGACTGCAGACAAAACCTTTTTCAACCATGCCAAAACAACGCATCACCGAAAAAGACATTAACAACTTAATTACTTTGTCTACAACCCTCACGAACATTTACTTATGAATCTTTGAAACAAACTGGTTCGCTTTCCATTGTTTTGTTAATGACAAGCTGTCGTGGAAGCTGTTCCCATGCTGTTCCGCTGTAAACATATGAACAGGACTTGTCACAAAAACTGTACCAAGTCCTATTCCAATAGTTTATTTAATTATTTAAGAGCCTATTCAATGACAATCAATTCAGTATCAATATCTTTAGTCATGTCCTGGCCGAACCATTTCATGGAAATTTCGGTCATCTTGCCACTTTCCTGTAAAGCTTTAATGGCCTCATTAAACTGCTCAGTTATAGCTGTATCGGCTAACCGAGCGGTAATTCCAATTGGTTCATTGGTTAAGACGTCTGAACTGACAACATACAAATCAGGGTTTTGTGCAACATAATACATTGCTACACCGATGTCAGTAATGACATTATCGATCTGCTTGCCTTGAAGTGCTGCAAAAGCATCCAACATGCCGTCAAATTTTTTGATCTCAACATTAACGCCTTCATCAACCTTTAATTTTTCTGCCGCAATATCCGCCGTGGTTTCAATTTGTGCTCCCAGAACCTTGCCTTCAAGCTCTTTAAAGACGGTCACGGGTGTCGCATCTTTTCTGGATACAATAACAATCCCGTTGGCAACGTAAGGATCACTCATACTGAAACCTTCAAGACGTTCCGGTGTAATACTCGTGCTCGAAATGATAACATCATATTGTTTAGCATTTAAGCCATTAAAAATACCATCCCAGGCAACGGTCTGAAACTCTGCCGTTACCCCTAATTCTTCAGCTAAAGCATTTGCAAAGTCAATGTCAAAACCAACCAATTCATTTTGATCATCTCGAAATTCCATCGGCAGGTAGGTATCATCCACGCCGATACTTAACACCTTATCCGCCAAAGCATCTTCTGATGTTTTAGTACCTCCGGAGGAACAACCTGTCAAAACGAGTGCCGATAACAGTAAAACAACCAGTGATAGACCTAATAGTTTTCTTTTCATAGTCTTCTCCTTTCTAAATTCCTAATGGTGTTAATTATATATTATTTTGTAAACATTAACAAGTTTTTTTGCACGCACTGAATATTTATACGTTCTTCGGCCTCATTTTCTTGCATTATGAAAAGGTATTGATAAAAATCCCGATGATATTCAGACCACCTAGCCAGGTTCCCAATACGCTTCCCAAATTGGCAAAAACCACAACCATTAATACCTTTGTGACCTTGTTTTTCCATAATCCTTTAATGCTACCCAGGTCTTTTGGCAATGACTCAAAGTCCTCGACCTTTGGTTTTCGAAAATGCGCCTCTGATGTCCCCGCAAACCAGCCCGCCGCCAGTAGCGGATTTAATGAGGTAATCGGTGCTGCAAAAAAAGCGACCACCACCGAGACAATGTGTCCTCCGGCTATTAAGGTTCCTAAAGCCGATAACGCACCATTCCAAATGATCCAGGTTTTTGCCTGCTCCCAACCAGAACTGGGGTTTGCAATAAAAGTGGCGACGATCACGCCAACCAGAACAATCGGGATCATCCAACCAATTATTTTTCCAACATTTGATTTCGGAGGGATTACTTCTAGTTTTTTTATATCTTGATCTTTAAAAATCTCTTCTTTAATTCCTGGTACATGTGCAGCACCAAGGACTGCCACAACCTTATCGCCCGGCGCATTCTTTATTTTATAGGCCAGATATTGATCCCGCTCATCAACCAGGTATTTTTTGACACCTTTAAAAGCTGAACCCATTTCTGATAGGGCCGCTGTGAGCATGTCGTCAGATTTCAGCTTTTCCAGATCGTCTTCAGTAATTTCTTCATCGTCCACGACACTGAGAATAATCGAAAAGACAACCTTAATCTTTTCCCATAAACTACAGCCCCGCCAGATCCGATTAAAGGTGATTTGGATGCTGCGATCTGCCAGCACCAACTCTGCTCCATACTCTTTCGCACAGGCAATCCCCTCCATCATTTCCTGACCGGATTCAATACCAAACTGTTCAGCCAACTTTCGCTGATAATTCGATAATAAAATATTTACAAACATAAAACCGGCCCGTTTGCTTTTAATAACCTGAACCAGATTTGTATTGGACCATCTGTCTTTCTGATTAATTGCTTCATAGCGCTGTTGATCCAGTTCGATACAGATCGAATCCGGCCGTTCCTTTTCAATCGTTTCCCGCACTTCATCGACACTATTCTTTGAAACATGAGCGGTTCCAATTAAAATTATTTCTTTACCATTATAATCAAGCCGTGTAATATTTGATTCCAATGAACTTCCTTCCTTCGGGTTTTCTACGGAAAAAACCGATCAACTCAGAATGATCCAAAAATCACACTGACACGTTATCTTCCTACCCCATTACCATTGTTTATCGAGATTAAACCCGGTTTCTCAAACGTCTTTTTATTTCTCGATATTTGTCACTGAGGCCCGAATATGAACCTCATGCGGGACATAGACATTTTTCACAGTACGATCGCCGTCTTTTTCGCAAAGTTTAATGAGCATCCGCATCGCGATGGCACCAATGTCATACATCGGCTGGGCAACCGTGGTAATTTGTGGTCTGGTCCATTCTGCGATCCAAAAATTATTAAAGCCGCAAATACTAATGTCTTCAGGAATTTTCTTACCCATCTCTTCGGCACAACGAATCGCTCCCAGCGCGGTCTGATCATTAAAACAGAAAACACAGGTAAAATCGACCCCGGTATTAATGGCTTCCTGCATCATCGTGTAGCCACCTGAAAGACTCAGTTTTTCTCTCAAAATGCGACTGTCATCAAATTCAA